>CAZDBC010000100.1:6355-8912 GCA_964503295.1 uncultured Kiloniellaceae bacterium
GCGCTGTCGTCTTCTTCGAGGGCGGGTGGTCGTACGTCGAAGCTGCGCCGCCAGGTATGGACCTGCTCTTTGCCATGCCTTTCCGCGGTTTGCGCCTTGTTGAGGCCTTGAAGGGCGCCGTAGTGCCGCTCGTTGAGACGCCAACTCTTGTAGGTCGGCAGCCACATGAAGTCGGTGATCTCGAGCGCGATCCAGGTCGTCTTGATGGCCCGACGGAGCAGTGAAGTGAACACCACGTCGAACTGGTAGCCGTCCCGTTTCAGGAGTTCTCCCGCCTGTTGGGCCTCCTTGACGCCATCTTCGGACAACCCGACGTCGGTCCAGCCCGTGAAGAGATTGTCGCGGTTCCAGACGCTTTCGCCGTGGCGCAGCAGTACGAGATCGGTCATGCTTCTTCTAATCCTGGCATGGGGGTCTTCGATCGGCGCGGGATGGAGGAGTGCCGAGCTTTTCCTGCCGGGACCATAGCGCCCTGCACCAGTCGGCCCAAGGCCGAAGATGGCGAGCGGTCATCGCGGCCGTAAGGGGCCGCGAGCGATCGTGTCGTGGAGCCGGTTGCATCCCGGGTTGACGCCTGGCGCGGGGGCCGGAACCTTCGGCCGGGTCTTCGGCGTTCCAACAGGCATCGTTGTTCCAAAGTTTTCCATTCACGGCACTCCCGGACAGCACATTCATGGCCCAGGCCTACAGCCAGACCGTCGAGGAGGTCCTGGAGGAGCAGGAGGTCGATCCGGACCGAGGCCTGTCCGGATCTGAATGCGCCGCCCGCCGCAAACGGTTCGGGCGCAATATACTCGGCGAAGCCGAGCGCAAGAGCGCCTGGCATATCCTGCTCGACCAGTTCAGGAGCCTGGTCGTCGTCCTGCTTCTGGTTGCCTCGGCGCTCGCCATCGCGTTCGGCAAGTTCCTGGAAGGCATCGCCATCTCTGCAGCGCTGGTCATCAACGCGGCGATCGGCTTTGCCACCGAAATGAAGGCGACCCGCTCGATGGAGGCCCTGCGCCGGCTCGGGCGCGAGACAGCGCGGGTGCGCCGGGACGGCGAGGAACAGGTCGTGCCTGCGGCCGATCTCGTGCCCGGCGACATCGTCGTGCTGACCGAGGGCGACGTCGTGCCCGCCGACCTCCGGCTGGTCGAGGTCGAGAACCTGCAGTGCGACGAGTCGACGCTGACCGGCGAATCCGTGCCGGTCGGCAAATCAAGCGATGCGCTGTCCGGCGAGCCGCCGCTCGCCGAGCGCAACAACATGGCCTATCGGGGCACGGCGGTGACGCGAGGCGAGGGGCTCGGCCTGGTCGTCGCGACCGGACGTTCGACCGAGCTCGGCCGCATCTCCGAAATGGTCGAGGAGGCCGAGGCCGAGCGTACGCCGTTGGAGCGTCGGCTGGACCGCCTTGCCCGCCGCTTGATCTGGCTGACGCTGGTCATCGCGGTCGTCATAGCCGGCGCGGGCATCGCGTCAGGCAAGGACCTGCTCGTGATGATCGAGACGGCGGTTGCGCTCGCCATCGCCGCCGTGCCGGAGGGTCTGCCGATCGTCGCCACCATTGCCCTGGCGCGCGGGATGCGCCGGATGGCGAGGCGCAACGCGCTGGTCAAGCAGCTCTCGGCGGTCGAGACCCTGGGAGCGACCAACACCATCCTCACCGACAAGACCGGTACCCTGACCGAGAACCGCATGACGGCCGAGCGGATCGCCCTTGCCGACGGCGAGATCGTCGTGTCGCGCGCGGGAGATGAAGGCGACAGCCCGTTCCGCGAAGACGACCAGGCTGTCCAGCCCGACGAACGGACGGCGCTGCGTGCGCTCCTGGAGGTCGGCGTCCTGTGCAACAACGCCGAGCTTCCCCGGGAGGAGAAGTCCGAAGAAGAGTCCGCCAAGGGCGATCCCATGGAGCGTGCCCTGCTCAAGCTCGGCCGTCAGGCGGACCTCGAACGGGACGACCTGCTCCAACGTCTGCCCGAAGTCCGCGAGGTCAGCTTCGATACGGACACCAAGATGATGGCGACCTACCACGAGGCCGAGGACGGCTTGCGGGTGGCCGTCAAGGGCGCGCCCGAAGCGGTGCTGGAGGTTTGCGACCGGATCGTCAAAGGCGAAGAATGCAGTGAGCTCGACGAGGACGGGCGTGAACATTGGCGCGAAGAGACCGCGCGCCTCGCTTCGGAGGGGCTGCGCGTGCTCGCCTTTGCCGAAAAGACCGTGGCCGACGAGGAAGCCGAGCCCTACGAAGGCTTGATCCTCCTGGGGCTGGTCGGTCTGCTCGATCCGCCGCGCGAAGATGCGAAGCACGCCATTGCGGCATGCCGCAAGGCCGGTATCCGGGTCGTGATGGTAACCGGAGACCAGGCGGAGACGGCGCGCAACATCGCGCGCGCGGTCGGAATCGCCGAGCAGGACGAGGCGTCGGTCGTTGACGGCTCGGAGCTCGAGTCGCGCACCGAGTCGGCCGGCGGCAGTGCGCCCAAGGACGTCCTGGAGGCGCCGGTCTTTGCCCGGGTGACCCCGGAACACAAACTGAAGCTGCTGACCTTGCTGCAGGAATCGGGGCAGGTA
>CAZDBC010000101.1:0-2857 GCA_964503295.1 uncultured Kiloniellaceae bacterium
CCTTCCCGGGCGACGTCTTCTACCTGCACTCGCGCCTGCTCGAGCGTGCCGCCAAGATGAGCAAGGAGGAGGGTGCGGGCAGCCTGACCGCCCTGCCGGTGATCGAGACCCAGGCCGGCGACGTTTCCGCCTACATGCCGACCAACGTGATCTCGATCACGGACGGCCAGATCTTCCTCGAGACCGGCTTGTTCTATAAGGGCGTGCGCCCGGCGGTGAACGTCGGCCTGTCGGTCAGCCGGGTCGGCTCGGCGGCCCAGATCAAGGCCATGAAGCAGGTCGCCGGCACCATCAAGCTGGAGCTCGCCCAGTACCGCGAGATGGAGGCCTTCGCCCAGTTCGCCTCCGACCTCGATGCCGCGACCCAGAGGCTGCTGGCACGCGGCGCGCGCCTGACCGAGCTGCTCAAGCAGCCGCAGTACAAGCCCCTCCCGGTCGAGGAGCAGGTGGTGGCGATCTACGCCGGCGTGCGCGGCTATCTCGACAAGCTGCCGCTCAACAAGGTGACCGAGTTCGAGCAGAAGCTGCTGAGCGAGATCCGCGCCAAGGGCGACGATATCCTTACCGCGATCCGGACCGAAGGCGCTCTGACGGACGCGATTGAGGACAAGCTCAAGTCCTTCATGGACAACTTCGCACGGACCTTCGCGTAAGGACGCGCGGCAGGGTGCGGGAGATCGTCATGCGCTCGGCGCGCGACAGCTAGCGGGGGCCGCGGGATGGCCAGTCTCAAGGACCTGCGCAACCGGATCGGCAGCGTCAAGTCGACCCAGAAGATCACCTCGGCCATGAAGATGGTCGCGGCGGCCAAGCTGCGCCGCGCCCAGGAGCAGGCGGAGGCCGCGCGGCCCTACGGCGAGCGCATGGAGCGCATGCTGGGGTCGCTCGCCGCCTCCATGACCGGCGAGGGGCCGCGGCTTTTGACCGGGACCGGCAAGGACGACACCCATTTGGTCGTGGTCGCGACCGCCGACCGCGGCCTGTGCGGCGGCTTCAACAGCTCGATCGTGCGCGAAGCGCGCAAGCACATCCGGCGCCTGCGCGAGGACGGCAAGACGGTCAAGATCCTCTGCGTCGGCCGCAAGGGGCGCGACATGCTGCGCCGCGACTATCGCGACCTGATCATCGAGACGATCGAGGACATCGCCAAGCCGGCGCTGTCCTACGACCGGGCCGCCGAGATCGCGGAAAAGATCCTGGCCATGTTCGGGCGCGAGGAGTTCGACGTCTGCACCTTCTATTTCGCGCGCTTCAAGTCGGCGATCTCGAACATCGTGACCGGGCAGCAGCTGATTCCTTTCCGGCTGCCCGAAAGCGACGAGTCTTCCGACAAAGCCGAGGACAAAGGCGCCGCCGGGCGGCCCCAAAGCTATGAGTTCGAGCCCGAGGAGGAGGCGATTCTGGCCTCCCTCCTGCCCAAAAACGTGGCGGTGCAGATCTACACCGCCCTGCTCGAGAACGCGGCCAGCGAGCATGGCTCGCGCATGACCGCGATGGACAACGCGACGCGCAACGCCTCCGAGATGATCGACAAGCTGACGCTGGTCTACAACCGCACCCGCCAGGCCGTGATCACCCGCGAGCTGATCGAGATCATTTCGGCCAAGGAAGCGATGTAGCGTCGCGAAGCGCTGAGAACGAACCGAGGGCAGGCGGGCGCGCCCGGCGCGCCGGCAGGGCCGCTCAAGGATAAGGAGCTATCAGATGGCAAAGAACCTCGTCGGGACGATCGCCCAGGTCATGGGCCCGGTGGTCGACGTGCAGTTCAAGGGGGATCTGCCGGCGATCCTCAACGCGCTGGAGACCAGGAACGAGGATCGGCGCCTGGTGCTCGAGGTCGCCCAGCATCTGGGCGAGAGCATGGTGCGCACCATCGCCATGGACTCGACCGAGGGTCTGGTGCGCGGCCAGGAGGTTCAGGACAGCGGCGCCCCAATCCAGGTGCCGGTCGGTCCGGAAACCCTGGGCCGCATCATGAACGTGATCGGCGAGCCGATCGACGAACGCGGCCCGGTCGAGACCAAGCAGACCTCGCCGATCCACAAGCCGGCGCCCGAGTTCATCGATCAGTCGACCGAGACCGAGATCCTGGTCACCGGCATCAAGGTCGTCGACCTGCTGGCGCCCTATGCCAAGGGCGGCAAGATCGGCCTGTTCGGCGGCGCCGGCGTGGGCAAGACCGTGCTGATCATGGAGCTGATCAACAACGTCGCCAAGACCCACGGCGGCTACTCGGTCTTCGCCGGGGTCGGCGAACGCACGCGCGAGGGCAACGACCTCTATCACGAGATGATGGAATCGGGCGTGATCCAGCTCGAAGGTGGCGACTCCAAGGCCGCCCTGGTCTACGGCCAGATGAACGAGCCGCCGGGCGCGCGCGCGCGCGTCGGCCTGACGGGGCTGACCGTGGCCGAATACTTCCGCGACGTCGAGGGCCAGGACGTGCTGTTCTTCGTCGACAACATCTTCCGCTTCACCCAGGCCGGCTCCGAGATCTCTGCGCTGCTCGGGCGCATCCCTTCGGCGGTCGGCTACCAGCCCACGCTGGCGACCGACATGGGCGTCCTGCAGGAGCGCATCACCACCACCAAGAAGGGCTCGATCACCTCGGTGCAGGCGATCTACGTGCCGGCCGACGACCTGACCGACCCGGCGCCGGCGACCTCCTTCGCCCACCTCGACGCGACCACGGTGCTGTCGCGCCAGATCGCCGAGCTCGGCATCTACCCGGCGGTCGACCCGCTCGATTCGACCAGCCGCATTCTCGATCCCTTCATCGTCGGCGAGGAGCACTACCAGGTCGCGCGCGACGTGCAGCGCATCCTGCAGTCCTACAAGGCGCTGCAGGACATCATCG
>CAZDBC010000101.1:2867-7966 GCA_964503295.1 uncultured Kiloniellaceae bacterium
TCGCAGCCGTTCGACGTCGCCGAGGTCTTCACCGGCGCGCCCGGCGTCCAGGTGTCGCTGGAGGAGACCATCCGCGGCTTCAAGGGCATCGTCGCGGGCGACTACGACAACTTGCCCGAGGCGGCGTTCTACATGGTCGGCACCATCGACGACGCCGTCGCCAAGGCCAAGAAGCTGGCCGAGGAAGCGGCCTGAAGGCGCGGCGCGGGAAGCGAGCGAAGGTAGGACGCGATGGCCGACGAGAAGGTCGAGTTCGAACTGGTGTCGCCGGAGAAGCTGCTGGTCTCCCAGCCGGTCGACATGGTGGTGGTGCCCGGCGCCGAGGGTGATTTCGGCGTCCTGCCGCGCCACTCGGCGCTGATCTCGACCGTGCGTCCGGGCGTCATCGCGATCTACGAGGGGCGCAGCCTGTCCGAGCGTATCTTCGTCGCCGGCGGTTTCGCCGAGGTGACGCCCGAGCGCTGCACCGTGCTCGCCGAGCGCGCCCTGCCGGTCGGCGACATCGACCGCGCCGCCTGCGAGCAGGAGCTGCGCGACGCGCGCGAGGACGTCGACGACGCGAAGGACGAGGACGCACGTCGGGCGGCCGAGCATCGCGCCGCCATTGCCAAGGCCATGCTGGAGGCGGTCTCCGCCTGACCCGGCGCCCGGGCCGGCGGCGCGCCGGCCGGCCCAGTCTCGCGCGACGATACCGCGGAACCTCTTGGTATCGCTTCCGTTTGTTCCTATATCTCACTGCGCGGCGGGGCCGAAAATGTTACAGTCTAGCGTCAGCAGCGACGGCCGACAGGAACCGACAGGGCAAGGAGGCACTGCGATGGGCGGGGCGCACTGGACGATGGACGACATTCCCTGGGAGCGTTTCGACGCCGCCAAGGTCGACCCCGAGCTCCTGAAGATCGCCAAGGCGGCGGCCCTGGTCGAGTACAACGGCGGCGACTATGCCGCCTATCTCTGCAACGTCTTCCCCGACGATGCCGAGTTTCAGGCCGCCGCCAACGCCTGGGCGCGCGAGGAGGTGCAGCACGGCGAGGCGCTCGGCAAGTGGGCTGAAATCGCCGATCCGGAGTTCGACTTCCAGGCCGCCTTCAAGCGCTTCACCGACGGCTTCAAGATCGACGTCGACTCGAGCGAATCGATCCGCGGCTCGCGCTCGGGCGAGTTGGTCGCCCGCTGCATCGTCGAGGTCGGCACCTCGTCCTACTACTCCGCCCTGGCCGATTCCTGCCGCGAGCCTGTGCTGACCGAAATCTGCCGGCGCATCGCGGCCGACGAGCTGCGCCATTACAAGCTGTTCTACGACCACCTGAAGCGCTACCTGGACCAGGAGCAGATCAGCCGTCTGCGCCGTTTCATGATCGCCCTCGGGCGCATCGGCGAGAGCGAGGACGACGAGCTCGCCTATGCCTACTACGCGGCCAACGCCGCGCCCGACGAGCCTTACGAACGCAAGCGCTGGGCGCAGGCCTACATGACCCGCGCCTACGGCTACTATCAGCGCCGCCACCTGGCGCGTGCGGTGGCCATGACCATGAAGGCGGCCGGCGCCAACCCGCAAGGGCGGCTGGCGCAGACCCTGACCACGCTCGGTTACGGCTTCATGCAGTGGCGCCGCAAGGCGGGTGCCCAGGCGGCGTGAGCTGAGCGCCGCGTCGGCACTGCCGGACTTCGGGCGCGCCGCCGCCGATTACGGCCGCTACCGGCAAGGCTTTCCCGAGAGTTTCTTCGTGCGGCTCGCGCCGCTCGGCGCCGGCCTGCCCGGTCAGCAGGTGCTCGACCTCGGCACCGGCACGGGGCTGCTGGCGCGCGCCTTTGCCCGGCGCGGCTGCCGTGTCGTCGGCCTCGACCGTTCGCTTAATCTCGTGCGGGAGGCGCGCGCCGCCGAAAGTCCCGGCGCGGCCGCCGTGCGCTATCTGGTCGCCGGCGCGGAAGCGATCCCGCTGCCCGACGGGCGGTTCGACATCGTCGCGGCCGGCACCTGCTGGCACTGGTTCGACCGGCCCGCGGTGGCGCGCGAGGCGCGGCGCCTGCTCGCGCGGGGCGGGCGTCTGGTGATCGCGCATCTCGACTGGCAGCGGCGTCCCGGCAACCTGATCGACGCGACGCTGGCGCTGATCGACCGCTTCAATCCGGAAAAGCCGCCAGGGGACGTGACCTTTCAATTCCCCGCCTGGCTCCGCGATCTGACGGCCGCCGGTTTCGCGCGCTTCGAGTGCTTCGGCTACGTCGAGAGCCTGCCCTACAGCCACGAGGCCTGGCGCGGCCGGATCCGGGCCAGCGCGCGGGTCGGCCCGGCGATGGCGCCGGACACGCTGGAAGCGTTCGACGCGGCGCTCGCGCGCGAGCTCGAAAGCCTCTTTCCAGACGATCCCCTCGAGGTCGAGCACCGCATCTTCGCCGTCGTCGCTTGGGACGGGCGGTAGCGCCTCAGCGGCCGCCGATCAGGAGCGGCGCGAACTCGCCCAGCACGCGTTCGTAGACCGGCCGCTTGAACTCGACGATCAGCGCCGGCACCTCCTCCGGGTCGACCCAGCGCCAGGCGTCGAACTCGGGCTCTTCGTGGCCGTCGAGCTCGATGTCCGCGTCGTCGCCCTCGAAGCGCATCGCGAACCACTTCTGGCTCTGGCCCCGGTAGCGCCCGCCCCAGACCGTCGGAATCAGCTCGGGCGGCAGGTCGTAGCGCAGCCACTCGCGGGCCTCGGCCAGGATGCTGGCCTTGTCGGTGCCGATCTCCTCGCGCAGCTCGCGCCGCGCCGCGGCGGCCGGGTCCTCGCCCTCGTCGATGCCGCCCTGCGGCATCTGCCAGGCGCCGGGCGTGTCGCGGCGCTCGGCCACGAAGACCTGTCCCGCCCGGTTGAGGAGCAGGATGCCGACGCAGGGCCGGTAGGGCAGGCGTGCGATCTCCTCGGGGCCGGGCGCCGTCGTCATTGTCCGGCTCCGGCCTGGGCTGCGGCGCGCTGGGCGGCGGCGACGCTGCTCACCGGCACCAGCGCGAAGCCGCGCTCGGCGGCCTGTTCGGTCCAGGCCGCCAGGCTCTCGATGGTGACCGGCAGCGGTCGCGCCACTGCGACAGCGTAGCCGTCGGCGAGGGCGAGGCGCTCGACCTTGGCCAGGCGCGCCTCGATCACCACCCCGCTCGCCTCGTCCTCGTCGAGCAGGCGCCCGGCGCGCGCGAACGGCAGGCCGAGCCGGGCGGCGACCGCCGGGGCCGCGCTCTCGGCGCTGCTGCCGTTGTCGAGGAACATCAGGCCGCGCCGCTCGAGCTCGGCCAGCACCGGCGTCAGGGCCGCCTCGTCGCGCAGGAAGCGCGAGCCCATGACGGCGGCGAGCCCCACGTAGGTCTCGCCGCGGCCGAGTATCCATCGCAGGCGCGCCAGATTGTCCTCCGGCGGGAGCGAGGTCAGCAGTCCCTGCGGGCCCGGGTCGACGGCGGGAAAGGCGGCCGATTCCATTGGCAGGTCGAGCAGCACCTCGTGACCGTCGGCCAGTGCCGCGCGCATCGACGCATCGGCCGACTCGGCATAGGGGCTGAACGACAGGCTCATGGCGGCGGGCAGGCGCTCGATCGCGGCCTCGGTCGCCGCGCGCGACAGGCCCAGCCCGGTGATGGCCACGGCGATGCGCGGCCGGGGATCGCCGGCGGGCGGCGCCGCGGCGGCGTGGCGGCGCCAGGCGGGCAGGCCGGCCGGCGCGGTGTCCGCGCTGCCCGGCCCGCCCGTTTCGCCCGCGGTCTCCGGCGCTTCGGGTTCGTTTCCGCCGGTCTCCGCCCGTCTGCCGCGGCCCGCGGCCTCGTCCGGCGCAGCCGCCGCGTCCGCCCGTTCCGCCTGGCCGTCGGTGCCGGCCGTACCCTCTTCGGCCGGCGCGTCGGCGCCGGAAGCTTGGGTGCCGGGGGCTTCGGCGGCCTGGTCGCCGGCGGGCTCTCGCCCGGCCGATACGGCGGGCGCTTCGTCGGGGGCGCCAAGATAGGCGTAGCCGAGGAGCCCGCCCAGGGTGCCCAGCACCACAAGCCAGGCGGCGATCAGCGCCAGCCAGGCGCCCGAGGGCGCGCGCTGTCTGCGCTCCGGCACGGAAGCGCCGTGCCGGTCAGTTGACGGCGCGTTCGCCGAACAGGCTGAGCCCGCGCAGCAGGTCGAGCGCCCGTGCGAGCTGGTAGTCGGTCTCGGCCGGATCGGCCGGCCCTTCGGCCGCTGCCTCGCCAGGGGTGTCAGCCGGAGTCTCGTCCGCCGCGCCGTTGCCACCGTCGTTGTCGAGGGCGCCGCGCAGGTCGGCCTCGCGCCGCCGCGGCTGGACCTCGGCGGCCTCGATGCGCGCCTCGCGAACCAGGATGTCCGGCTCGATGCCCTTCGCCTGGATGGAGCGCCCCGAGGGCGTGTAATAGCGCGCGGTGGTCAGGCGCATCGCGCCGTGACTGCCCAGCGGCACGATGGTCTGGACCGAGCCCTTGCCGAACGAGGGCGTGCCCATAACGATGGCGCGCCGGTGGTCCTGCAGGGCCCCGGCCACGATCTCGGAGGCCGAAGCCGAGCCGCCGTTGATCAGCACGACGACCGGCTTGCCGTGCGCGCCGTCGCCCTCCGAGGCGTTGAAGCGCTGGGCGCTCTCCGGGTCGCGGCCGCGAGTGGAGACGATCTCGCCCTGATCGAGGAAGGCGTCAGCGACGCTGATCGCCTGGTCGAGCAGGCCGCCCGGATTGTTGCGCAGGTCGAGGACGTAGCCCTTGACCTCGTCGCCCAGCTCCTCATCGATCTCGCTCATGGCCTCCTCGAGGCCGGGGGTGGTCTGGGCGTTGAAGGCGGTCACCCGGATGTAGCCGATGTCGCCTTCCAGGCGATGGCGCACCGACTGCACCTTGATGGTGTCGCGGGTGATGCTGACCTCGACCGGCTCGTTGACGCCCTCGCGCCGGATGGTCAGGTCGATGGTCGAGTTGACCGGGCCGCGCATCTTGTCGACCGCCTCCTGCAGGCTGAGGCCCTGCACCGACTCGCCGTCGAGATGGGTGATCAGGTCGCCGGCCTTGATGCCGGCGCGGAAGGCGGGCGTGTCGTCGATCGGCGAGACCACCTTGACGTAGCCGTCTTCCATGGTGACCTCGATGC
>CAZDBC010000101.1:7976-8869 GCA_964503295.1 uncultured Kiloniellaceae bacterium
TGGAATGCGGGTCGAGCTCGGACAGCATGCCTTGTATGGCATATTCGATGAGCTGCTCGTCGGTGACCTCCTCGACGTAGTCGGCGCGCACCCGCTCGAACACGTCGCCGAACAGCTTCAACTGCCGATAGGTTTCGGAGCGGTCCTCCTCGGCGCTCATCGCCATCGGGACCACCAGAACCAGTGCGACCAGCCCGGCCGCCAGTTGCCATTTACGCATCAGCCTCGCACCTTGTCGCCAGTTGTTGCCAGCCAGGGCAATGGATTTATGGGATCGCCCTCGCGGCGCAATTCAACGTAGAGTTCGGGGGTTTCGCCGTCCAGGGCGGCCATCACGCCGATCGGCTCGCCGGCGAGGACCCACTGTCCAGTGGCGGCGTCTATCCGCTCCAACCCGGCCAAGAGTGTATGATATTGGCCGCCGTGGTCGATGATCAAGATATTGCCGTAGCCGCGAAACGGCCCGGCATAGACGACCTGCCCGTCGAAGGTCGCGACCACCTGCGCCCCGGGGCGGGTGGCCAGGACCAGGCCTTTCGAGACCCCGTCGGCGCGCGGCTCGCCGTAGCGCGCGAGCAGCCGACCGTGCGCCGGCATCAGCAGACTGCCGGGTTCGCGCGGGAAGCCGCGGATCTGGTTGGGCTCGGGCAGGCGGGCGAGGGTCGTCTCGGCCGGCGGCGCGCTCGCGGCGGGCTCGGACGTGGCGGGCACGTCTTTCTCCGGCGCATCTGAAGACGGCGCAGCCGCCGTTTCCGGCGGTTCCGGGGCCGGCGCGGGCGGCGCCACGGCCTGACGCCGTGGCACGACGCGCGGTGCCGTTCCGCCCGGCGGCTGGAAGCCGTACAGCCGGTTGGCGCCGACCGGCGGGGTCAGGCTGCTGACCTGCGCGGGCG
>CAZDBC010000102.1:0-5642 GCA_964503295.1 uncultured Kiloniellaceae bacterium
CATGTAGATGAAGAAGGCGACCAGGGCGATCGCCGTCGCTGCCATGACGCCGAGGCGCATGGGCCCAAGCCTGCGCAACGTTTCGAGCAGTGAATTCAAACTGACCGTCCGTCCTGGAAAGGTGGATTTGTCTTGCATTGTCGACGGCCTTGTGGCCGCCAGCGACCTGGACGATCAGGCTAGGCGAGTTGAGGTAAAGTTGACGTTAATGCAGGCAGGATTTGCCTAGTCGGGCGGCAGGTTTTGCCGCCCGGGCCAGGACGGGAGTCCTTGACCGGCCGACCTCGGATCGGTCCTGACGTCGGCTCCGGCAACGCCGGGGAAGGAAAACGAGGTCAGGAGTGTGCGGAACCGTTCGGGCGGGAGGACGAACCGGAAGGGTTCGGGGTGGAGGAACGGCGATACTGCTGAAGTCGCGTGGTGCGCAGGCCGCGCACGCCGTGCTTGTCGATCAGGGTTTGCCAGGAGAGGAATTCCTCGACCGACAGGTTGTAGCGCTCGCAGGCGGCCTCCAGGCTGAGCAGCCCGGATCGGACGGCCGCGACCACCTCCGCCTTGCGGCGGATGACCCATCGCTTGGTGTTTGGTGGCGGCAGGTCGTCGATCGTAATCGGCTTGCCGGCCGGTCCGATCGCCTTTGCCTGCTGGCCCTGGCCATGCCTACCTGGGCTGTTCGAATACATCCATCGACTCCGTCGCCGCTGACCCGTTGTTTTTAGTGCTTGTGCAATCCGACGGATGGTACTCGACCGCTCTTACCAAATGGCTAAATCGCGGAGTTAACCACCCATTTAGCTACTGAAAAGAAAGACTTAATCCATCAAGCCCTACCGGCCGCCCGGTCGCGGCAGAGACTGCCGCGACCGGGCCTGCCGAGGCCGTGCCGGCCTCACCTCTAGCGCTTGATGCGGACCAGCTCGTCGAGCATCTGGTCGGCGGTGGTGATGACCTTGGAATTGGCCGAGTAGGCACGCTGGACGATGATCATGTTGGTGAACTCTTCGGCCAGGTCCACCGTGGACGCTTCCAGCGACGAGGGTGCGAAGACGCCGGCACCACCGTTGCGCGCCAGATTCAACTGGAAGTTGCCGGACGTGTTGGTCTGCTGATAAGCGTTGCCCGTCAGCTCCTCCAGACCGTTGGCATTGCGAAAGGTGGCAAGCGGAAGCTGATAGATGTCCTGCTGACGACCGTTGTCGAACAAGGCTGTCACGATGCCGTCCTCGTCGATCGAGATGCCGCTGTAGACACCGAAGCGAACGCCGTCCTGATTAATGACCGAGATCTCGTAGCTTCCGGCAAATTGCGTGAGGCCGTTGGTTTGCCCCACGGTGCCGAGATCGAGCGTGATGGCCGAGTTGTCGGCGCCGGTCGTCCAGCCGGTAACCGTCAGCGGGGTACCGATGGTGATCGTTGCCGGCGTGCCATCGCCATTGAAGGTTACGGTGCCGGCGCCGGCGGCCGTACCGCTCGTGGAGCCGTTCAAGGTCGGATCGGCGACCGAAAAGCTCCAGTCATTGACGGCCGTCTTGTTGAAGGTCAGGGCCATGTCGTGGGCATTGCCGAGAGAATCGAAGATCTGCACCGTCACGCTGAAGGCATCGCCGACGCCGGCGGTCGACGGCAGGTTGAGGCCCAGCGTCAGGTTCTCTGTCGGGCTGGCACTGCCCGACAGATTGGCAATGTTCACCGTTTCGAGGCCCGAAAAGGTGCTGGAGCTGGGCGGAGGAGCGCTGCCGTCAGCGATGTTGTAGCCTTGCAGGAAGAAGCCGGCGGCGTTGACAAGATCGCCATTCTCGTCCGGGTTGAACTGACCGGCACGCGTGAAGAGATAGTTGCTGCCAAGGCTCGGGGAGGAATCTTCGTGGACGACGAAAAAGCCCTGACCGGCAATCGCGACATCCGTCTTTGACGTAGATCCCTGAAGCAGGCCCTGCTGGTCGACGAACGAATAGGGCGACGACATCACCCCACCCGGATTGTACGCCGACTGCGTGGCTGCGGTGGTGACGAGCGTCGAGAACCGCGCCTGGGTGGCCTTGTACCCGACCGTGTTCACGTTCGCGATGTTGTCCGAGATCATGCCCAGGGCGTTGCTCTGGGCCGAAAGGCCCGAAACGCCGGCGAACATGGCACCATAGATACTCATTCTCGGTTCTCCTGTGATCGTCCTCGGACCGCGGATCTATAAGGCCGGGACTGTTGCTCTCAATCGCTTGGTATCGAATGCCCGTCTGTCGGGCGGTGTCAGGTCGCCTGCTCCGTCGGCGGCGGCGGGCCCTCGCGGATGGCCGTCACCTGGCTCATCGGTATTTGCAGTTCGCCCAGGTTGAGGATGACCTCGCCGTCCTGCATCTCGATGCCCGTTACGCGCCCGACCGTGCCCTGGACCAGGCTGACCGGCTTGTCATTGGAATCGACCGCCGTGACCAGCAGGCCGTAGAGCCCGTCGGGCAGGCTGTTTCCGGCGGAGTCCGTTCCGTCCCAAACGAGCTCGTGATGTCCGGGTTCGGTCGGGCCTGAGAGGACGCGGACAGTTTGGCCATTCTGGTCGACGATCTGAACGGATGCCGTCTCTGCCTGACTTTCGAGATCATAGGTGACGGTGGCAGTGCCGCCGTCGAGGTTGACGATGAGACTGTCGGCGGCCACGCTCTTGCCGATGTAGGAGACGGCCGCGTTGAGCTGGCCGTTATTCTGGAGTCCGATCAATTCATCCAGCTTGTCATTGGTCTTGATGTCCTGTTCGACACCTGCGAACTGCACGAGTTGCTCGGTGAACTGATTGGTGTCGAGCGGCGACAAGGGGTCCTGGTTCTTGAGCTGCGTTGTGAGCAGCATCAGGAAATTGTCGAAGTTCTCCGCCAGACTCTCGCGGTCCGTCAATGTGCCCTCGGCGCGCGAAGGCTTGAAGGGAACGCCGTTGATCGAGTCGACTTCCATGGCTGCTCTCCCGGGACGTGCCGCTGGCTCAAACCGTTATGTCGATCGAGCCGTCATGTAGAGACGAAGATCGGCCGGCGGGAGTGCTCGGCGCGCCCTCCGGCAAGGCGGGAGCGTCCGGGTCCTGGCGGCCCGTGCCCCTGCCTGAATCCTGTCCGCTGCTCTGCTGCTGCCCGCCCTCACCGCGCAGGGAAAAGCTGAGGCTTCCCGAGTCGGTCTTGAGGCCGGCCTGCTGAAGCGCGCGCTCCAGGCTGCGCATGTCACGCTGCAGAAGCTCGAGCGTCTCGGAGCGCTCGGCCGTGATCATCGCGCGCAGGTGCCCGTCCTCGGACATCTCGAGGCGCACGTCGACGCGGCCCAGTTCGGCCGGGTGGAGGCGTATGCTGACCTGGTCCTTGCCCGCACCGATCGCCTTGGTGATCTGAACGGCGATCTGTTCCGGAGCGGCGGCGGGGACCGGTGTTGAGCGGGCGCCCGGAGCGGATGCCGTGGTAGCCATGGTGCCTTGAAGGCCCGCCGCTTGGCCGGCAGGGCCAGCGATCGCGGGCGCCTGCTGGCCCGAACCGAGGAGCGGTGCACCGTCGTCCAATGCAGGCGGAATGGATGCCGTGGCGGCTGCGGCAGACCGGGCCTCGGCAGTCTGTACGGCAGGCATGGCATTCTTGTCGGCGGTCGCCTTGGTGCCGAGGAGTTTGAGGAGGCTGGCATCCGACTGCTTGCCCTCGTCGGAACCGACGACGATCTTCGGATCGACAACGTCGTGTCTTTTGCCCGATGTGGCCGAGCCGCCCGCGTTGGCGGACTGCTTTGCCTCGGCCATGATCGCGCGCAAGGAGGCGCCATCGAGCAGAGTGGTGGCGGGTTTCGAATGCAGCGACCGGTCTATGACCTCGATTGAGTGGTTTCCGGCCTTCACGCTTGCCTGTATCGCTTCGTCCGCGTTCCCTGCAGCGGTTGTGGATTTGGCGGCGAGACCGGGGGCTGGCTTGGTTGTCGAAGAGTTCTCCGTCGGCACGTCTGCGGGCCGTGCACGGCCCTTGATGGTCTTGGCCTGCTGCAGGACTGTTCCGAGCTGGGTGGCCACCTCGGATGTGCGGCCGGTCGTAGCGGTGGACTGCTGGTTCTCGGACGAGGTCTTTGTCGTCGCCGTGCGGTCCTCTGTCGCCCCGGCAGCATGCGCGGCACTGGCCGCCGTGCCGGCGGCGAGGGCGGCGGCAATCTGATCGGCCGGCGCGGACCCGTCGCGATGGGTGTCATCCTGCGCTGCCTGTTCAGGCCGGGCGCCGTTGTCGTCACGACGCTCGGCTTCATTCGAGGGCGTGCCCGCGCGCGATCGGCCGGATGAAGCGGCGGCCTCGGGTTCGTCTCGGTCTGCGCCGTGCTGGCTCTCCGAGGATGGCCTCTCGACCGCGTCACGCGCGGCAGATTCGTTACGTGTTTCTGCAGACGTTTCGCCATCGGCGCCGCGGGGCGCTGCATCGTCGTGCCTCTCCGCCGGTTGGCTTTCCGGCGGTCGAGACTGGCGTTCGGAGACGTGCCGGGCGGGCGCTTCGGGGTCCGGCCATACGCGGCCCGTCGGCAGCGCTCGGTCGCGCTCGCGATCTCGCTCCGTGAACTCGACGGTCATGGATGGCAGATTCGGCTCCAGATCGCCAAGCAGGTCGCGGAACGAGAAAATACCCGGAAGAGGGTTGGAGCCGGGCCGTTCGGGCCAGGAACGGTCCTCGATCGAAGCCGGCGCGCCGGCTGCTATGCTGGTCATCTGGGCGCGTCCAATGGCAAGTGGCGCAGGAAATCAGGCGGCGGGGTTGATCGCGAGCTTCAGGCTCGCCTTGCGGCTGGCCCGCAGCATGGTCGGCTCGATCCGGTCGCCTTGGGCGCCCGCCGCGATCATGCGATCGAGCTCGGCCCAGGCATCTCGCAATGGGACCAGCGCGCGGACCAGGTCCTCGGCAGCGGCTTTGTCATTGTGGAGGTTGATGGAGATCATCTTGCCGATGGCGTAGCGGTATATGGCGCTGAGCCGTTCGGCGATCTCTCCTCCACGCTCCATGTCCAGGGCCAGATGCAGCGTACTGACGATCTCGCTGGCTGCGTTGACGCTGTTGCAACGCCGCTCGATTTCGCCCGACTCGATCGCTGCGATCGCCGACTCGAGCGAGGCGATGGCATTGTCATAGAGCATGACGACGGTCTGCGTGGGCCGCGCGTTGAGGAGCTGGGCGCGATAGCGGTCAGTGGTCGTAAGAGGCATATCTGCACTCCTTCCTTCGTATCGAAGCTGAGGGCTGCCGCGCTGCAGCCACACAGGTTCGCGAAGCCTTCCGCAAGAGGCATGCCAGCCGGCCAGAAAGCCGATCCCGCGGGCCGGGCTCAGGATTTCCGCCGTTAATGCGCCATCGCTAAACGGGGTATGGCTTCCGAGTGCGGTGCTGCCCTGGCACAAATTGCTCCCTGTGCGGTGTTTATTGCCGGGTGGTGACGCTGGGCGGCTGCCGGGGCAGATCAGGGGGCGACGGCACGCTGGGTCGCTCCGGCACACCTATTAGATTCGAAGGCCCTCCTGGTCCGCCTCGGCGGCATGACCTGACCGCCTTGAAATGCCGCCGGAATGGAGTCGAAAGGTGAGAGAGTCTTCTGCCAGGCGTCGCGGCACCCGGCAAAGTCGCGCGCGGATGCGGCAGTCTTTTCCGCCGGGA
>CAZDBC010000102.1:5652-8841 GCA_964503295.1 uncultured Kiloniellaceae bacterium
AGCAGAAGCTTTTGCCACCTTGGCGTGGCCCGCCGCCGCTCGAGACAGAGGCGGCTTCCGGGCAATAGATTGGTTTTTATGCACTTTTGCCGAAATTCCCCGACTTGGCACGATCCCTGCGGTTGGGCTGCCGGGCGCATGGCGACGAAACGATGAAATTCCATGCGCCAATTCCCGGCTCCGCCGATGGCGGACCGACTATTGGGAGTGGACCATGCCTACAGTCACCACGAACACGGCCGCCAATTCGGCGCTGCGGTTCCTGAACTTCAACTCGTCCAAGTCGGGCAGCTCCATCTCGAAGCTCGCCAGCGGCTCGCGCATCGTAAAGGCGTCGGACGACGCCGCCGGCCTTGCGGTCGGCACGCGCCTGAAAGCCGACGTGACCGTCATGCGGCAGGCTGCGGTCAACGCGTCGCAGGGCGCTTCCGTCCTCCAGGTCGCGGATGGCGGTATGGCCCGTATTGCGGACGTTCTGCAGCGCCTGAAGGCGCTGGCAGCCCAGTCTCTGTCGGGCGTGCCGTCGAACACAGAGCGCGGCTTCATCGACTCGGAGTTCCAGGAGCTCGTCGCCGAAATAGACGGCATCTCCGCGACCACCCGGTTCAATGGCGATTCGCTGCTCGACGGCACGACCACCACCCAGAGCTACTTCGTCGGCTCCGAAGCCGGCGACACCATCGATGTGGACTTCAGTGCCCTCATGCCGGTGGCCAACTTCAACGCCACGACGCTGGGAATTACGGGCGACGTCACGACCTTCGTGAATGCGGCATCTGCCATGGCGCAGGTTGACACGGCGATCGACTACGTCTCCGAGGCCCGTGCCAATGTGGGTGCGATGATCTCCCGTTTCGAGTTCCGCGGTCAGCAGATCGCAACCTCGCTGGAGAACATCGATGCCGCCAAGTCGGTGATCATGGATGTCGACCTGGCGGAAGAGCAAAGCAAGCTCGTGTCGTCCCAGGTGATGGTCCAGGCTTCGGTCTCGGCCCTGTCGCAGGCGAACCAGTTGCCGCAGCAGCTGCTCAATTTGCTGCAGTAAGCGGCCGGTTGGGCATAGGACGACTCCCACTGCGCTAGGGCGGGGCGTTTCGTCGGCGCCCCGCCGCTTGGCATCTCCTGCCGGCAGTGGCAGAATCTGCCGGATATTCCCTGCGGGCCGGCAAATCTTGCCTGTCACAATCGGCACATTCTGCCGCATGGGCCGGGCGACTTCCGCCCAACCACTTGATTCACATAGACTGAAGAGTCTGGCACGCCGCTTGCTCGGAAACAGGCGGGGCAGTTCGTGCCATGATGGCCGTTGCTGCCCCGGTCCGCCAAGTAGGCGGGTCGTTCGGCGTCCGACGCAGGAGGCGTTGGGCACGGAATAACTTCAAGTAGAAGGAACAGCAATATGCCTGTTGTTGCTACCAATACGTCCGCCAACTCGGCGATTCGTTTCCTCAACTACAACTCGATGCAGGCGGGAAGCTCGGTCAGCAAGCTGGCCAGCGGTTCGCGCATCGTCAAGGCGTCGGACGACGCCGCCGGCCTGGCCATCGGTACCAAGCTGAAGGCCGACGTGACCGCCCTCAACCAGGCAGCCATCAACGCGTCCCAGGGCGCCTCGCTGCTTCAGGTCGCGGACGGCGGTCTCGCGCGCATCGGCGACATCCTGCAGCGTATGAAGGCCCTGGCGGCCCAGTCGCTGTCGGGCGTGCCGACCGACACCGAGCGCGGCTTCATCGACTCGGAGTTCCAGGAGCTGGTCTCCGAAATCGATGGCGTGGCACAGACCACGCGCTTCAACGGCGAGTCCCTGCTCGATGGAACGGTGACGTCGCAGTCCTACTTCGTCGGGACTGACGTGAGCGATACCATCGACGTCGACTTCAGCAACCTGGCGCCCGACGCCGGCGTTTCTACGTTCGATTCGACGGGTCTCAGCCTGAACACCAACGACGTCACGACGGCGGCCAACGCCTCGACCGCCATGGGCGCGGTTGACACGGCTATCGACGCGGTGTCCGAGGCACGGGCAACGCTGGGTGGTCAGATTTCCCGCTTCGAGTTCCGTGGCCAGCAGATCGCCACCTCGCTGGAGAACATCGACGCGGCGAAGTCGTCGATCATGGACGTCGACGTTGCGGCCGAGCAGACCCGACTCGTCGCCAACCAGGTTCTGGTCCAGGCCGGCGTTTCGGCTCTGACCCAGGCCAACTCGATCCCGCAGTCGCTCCTGCGGGTGCTGCAGTAAGTCGTTACCGGCTGAAGGATGGGGTTCCGGCCCCATCCTTCGCCGGCTTCTCGGGTGGAAATTCGCCTCGGTCCGGAATTCGGGGGTAGAGCAAGAAAGGAGGTCGCACGATGGATACGTCATCCGTCAATCCCGTCGCGGCCGGCTCCACCGCCGCCGCGACACCGAGCGAGCGCCCGCATGGGGCTGCCCGCAAGAGCGAGCGTCTCGACCGAGAGGCGCCCGCCCACAAGGCCGCAGGTTCGGCCGAAGGTGGCGAGGCCCTCACGGTTCGGCCGGCGCCGGCAAGCTTTGCCGCTTCGTCGGTCCTGACCACCTACCGAGACGTCGAATCGGGCCGGGTTGTCGTCCGGGTTTCCGATTCCGAGCGCGGTTTCGTCCTGGTTGAGTTTCCGCCGGCGAACAGCCTCGAGTATCTCCAGACCTTGTCGCCTGGCGCCGAGGGAGGCGGTCCGACGACACGGATCAAGGTCTGAATTCTTCCGGCCTTTAAGAGAATTTAAGGCGAGTCGGATCTAGTTTGAGGCAAAGGACTGGAGCGGATTCATGGAACTGGGAACCGGAGGTACGCTGTCGTCGATCAACGGCACGACACTGCTGAGCGGATCGTTCTCCGGACTCGATACCGCGGCGTTGATCGAGGCCGCGCTGCAGGTCAAGCGACTGCCGGCGGTACGGCTGGAAGGCAAGATCACGGAGAACGAGCAAAAGGCCGCGGCCTTCGGCGATCTGAACGGCCTTCTGGGAACGTTGTCCTCTAGCCTCAATGCGCTGCGCAACCCGCCCGGCCTGACGGGCATTACGAGCAATGTCTTCGAGCAAAAGACACCCTTCGTCAGCTCGAGCTCGACGACGCCGGCAACCGACATTCTCGGGGTCGTCGCCGAGAACACGGCAGCGACGGGCACCTATGAGGTCGAGGTGCTGCAGATCGCGACCGCGCACAA
>CAZDBC010000103.1:0-1746 GCA_964503295.1 uncultured Kiloniellaceae bacterium
GGGGCGGCGAGGGCGCCTTCGGCCGGACGCCGCGGGCCGGGCGCGAGGCAGCGGCCGCCGGCCGGGCCGAACGGACTGAGGCCGGGCCGTACGCGCCGGCGACCTTCCTGGTCCAACTCCTCGGCCAGGAGGGACGAATCGTCGCGGGCGCGCGCGGGCCCCGTTTCCTCTCCGACATTGCCGAAAGGCCCGACGGGCCGGCCCGGGGCAGCCTCAGCTATCGCCGGGCCGGCGCCGATCCGGAGCTCTACAGCGACCGGCCCGCGGTCATGCGCCTGGCGGTGTGAGCGCCGTTCGGGCGTGCCCCGCAGCCGTTCTTGGCAGCCGAAACAGCGTTTCGAATATTAGATGCTTAAAAAAAGCGATTGTGCTGGAAGGGTTTGGGCGGTATATAAACGTCCCGACTAGGGATCGGGTGCGCGAATCGAAACCGCCCGTCTCAAGAAGCAAGACTGCCCGCCTCCTCGCGAAGCGGCCAAAACAGCTACGGACCTGTCTGCCCGCCCGCCACGACCATGCGCCGGCCACGACAGGAAAAACGGAGATGGAACGGCCATGTCGGAAGCTCCGGAGATCAAGTCGGTTGAGCGGCACGTCGGCAAGAAGATCCGCGAACGGCGCGTTTTGCTCGGCCTGACCCAGCAGCAACTGGCCGACATGATCGGCGTCACCTACCAGCAGGCCCACAAGTACGAGCGCGGCATCAACCGCGTCTCCGCCGGCCGGCTGTTCAGCATCGCGCGCGTGCTCGGCGTCGACGTCGGCTACTTCTACGAGGGTCTGGGCAACGGCCGGACCGAGCTCAACGACCGCCAGCGCATGTGCCTCGACCTCGCGCGCAACTTCAGCCGCATCGACAACCTGCGCCACCAGGACGCGCTCAGCCAACTGTGCCGGGTCCTCGCCGACGGCCACGCGGTCGAGGAAGGCGCCTGAGCGGCGCGCCACGGCCGGCCGCGGCGCGGTAGCGCTCCAGCGCGGCGGGCAGCTCCAGCGCCATGTGCAACCCGCCAGCCAGGGCGAGCGCGCCGAGCGCCAGGGCGATGAGCGGCCGCGCCGCCACCACCCGGCCCGGCCGGCGGCGGTAGAGCAGGCCGAGGGCGCCGGCCCAGGCCGCGCCCAGCGCGAAGCCCGCGGCCACGTCGCTAACCCAGTGGACGTCGAGCAGCAGGCGCGAGCATCCGATCGCCAGAACAGGAACCATCATGCACAAGACGGCGAGACGCCGCGCCCGCGTTCCGGCCAAGGTCGGCGCAATCATGATGAGAAGCGCGCCGCCGAGCGCCGCACTCTTGGTTGCGTGACCGCTGGGGAAGGCGTAGGCGTCCCAGCCGCCGTAGAGCCCGGCGCTCGGGCGCGACCGGGCGACCAGCAGCTTGACAAGATCCTCGCTGAGTGCCGCCGCGGCGAGGGTCGCCGCGAGGTAGAGCGCGGCCCGCCAACGCCCGCCGACCGCCAGCCCCGCAGCGACGATCGCCGTTACCGCCGCGACCACGACGCCGTCGCCGAGCAGGGTGACCGCGGTCGCCGCCGCGCGCGTCCCGGGCCCGCGCAGATCCGCCAGCCAGGCCGCCACGGCCCGGTCCGGCGCGCTCGGGCCGTCCGCCCCGGCGAGCAGCAGCGTAGCCAGCAGGAGCGCGAAAACGCCGGCGCCGGCGAGCGCGGCGAGGGCCGGCGCCGGCAGGCCGGCGGGCGGACGCACGGCCGGCGCTCAAGCGGCGGCGAGGAAGGCGTCGAGCCGGCCGA
>CAZDBC010000103.1:1756-8804 GCA_964503295.1 uncultured Kiloniellaceae bacterium
CGGCGAGGCCGAGCAGGGCGTCGCGCGCCGGGCGCTCGAGAAAGGCCGCCTCGAAGGAGCTGCGCGCCAGCGCGGCGAGCTCGTCGCGTGTCAGGCCGAGGGCGTCGCGCACGGCGCGGTAGTTGTCGCCGACGTAGCCGCCGAAATAGGCCGGGTCGTCGGAATTGACGGTGACGAAGAGGCCGAGCTCCATCATGCGGCGCAGAGGATGATCTTCGATCGCCCGGACGACGCCCAGCTTGACGTTGGACAGGGGACAGACGGTCAGCGGCACCCGCGCCGCGGCCAGGCGGCGCACCAGGGCGGCATCGCCGAGCGCGGCGTTGCCGTGGTCGATGCGCCGCACCTGCAGGATGTCGAGCGCCTCGCGCACGTAGTCCGGGGGCCCCTCCTCGCCGGCGTGCGCCACGGTCAGGAAGCCCTCGGCGCGGGCCCGCGCGAAGACCTCCGCGAACTTGCGCGGCGGATGGTTGCGCTCGGCCGAATCGAGACCGACGGCCACGATGCGGTCGCGGTAGGGCAGCGCCGCCTCCAGGGTGGCCATGGCCTCTTCGGCGCTGCGGTCGCGCAGGAAGCAGAGAATCAGCCGCGAGCTGACGCCGAGCCGCGCGCCCTCATGCTCCAGGGCGCCGGCGATGCCCTCGACCGCGGCCGCGAAGGGCACCCCGCGGGCCTGCGGATCGAAGAAGATCTCGGCGTGCAGCACGCCCTGGCCGCGCGCGCGTTCCAGATAGGCACGGGTCAGCTCATAGAAATCGCGCTCGCCGCGCAACACGTTCATGCCCTGATAGTAGAGATCGAGGAAGTCCTGCAGGTCGCCGAAGTCGTAGGCGGCGCGCAGGGCCTCGACCGAGTCGTACGGCAGGGCGACGCCGTTTCGCTCGGCCAGGGCGAAGGCGAGCTCCGGCTCCAAGCTGCCCTCGATGTGGAGGTGCAGCTCGGCCTTGGGCAGGCCGTCCACAAAATCGCTCAATACCCGATCTCCCTTCCCGTTTCGCTTTGTCGAGCCTAGCACGGCAGACCCCGGCGGCGCAGCGCCGCCAGGCGGAACCGCGCGACCGGGAGCAACGTTGCAGAAGCGAAAAGGAGGCCAGGTTCATGTCGACAGAGGAGTATCGCCGCCATCTGCGGGAGCGGCTGGCCAAGCTGCAGGCGCAGATGAAAGAGGCGCGCGCCCGCCTGGAGAGTGGACGGCCGCGCGAAAAGGTCGATGCGGCCGGCCGACTCGCCGAGTTGGAGCAGCGCCGCGAGGAGTTGAACGACAGGATGGCCGAGCTCGACGGCAAGTCGGACGAGGGTTTCGAGGCGGCGCGCGTCTGGCTGGACGAACAGGCGAGCCTGCTGGAGAAGCAGATCAACGAGTGGATGGCGCAGCACTGATCCTCGCCAGGCTCCCTCAAGCGGTCGGCTTGACGCGGCCGCCGCGCTCGCTCAGGTTAATCTGCTCATGGCGCCGAAGCCGTCACGGGCTTGGTACAGTTCGCCCAGGCTCAGACGCGAGCATGGGTTGCCGGCGCGGACGACGACAAGGAGGGGGAGAGGCGTGAAGGGCCTGACTGGACTTGGCAGATGCGGCATGGGCCTGATCGGGGCGGCCGCGCTCCTCCTCATCGGCGTGGCCGAGGCACCCGGCCAGGATCCGACAACGCCGCTGGCCAACAAGCTGCTCGACTGCGCCGGCATCGAGGACGACGCCGAGCGGCTCGGGTGCTTCGACGCGGTGACCGCGCCCCTTGCCGGCATCGCCGACGAGGAGGCCGAAGAGCAGGCGGTGCAGGTCTTCCGCGGCGAGGACGACTGGGATTCCGAGACGCTCCAGATTGATCAACCCTGGCGAGTCACCTGGACCGCGAAGGGCAACATCCTGACCCTGGAATTGCGCGACCAGAACGGCGAGCTGGTGAGCGTCATCGGCAACCAGATCGGCCGGGGTGGCGGCTCGACCGACATTCTGGACCCGGGCGTGTGGCGCTTGGCCGTGCGCTCGATCGGCGCCTGGGAACTGCGCGTTATCGAAGAGGAAGGCTGAGCCCCGCAGCGTTGGGGCCCTCCGTCGCAGGCGGCTATCGACGACCGGACCTGTCGGTCCTCACGACCGCGGACCGCCGCAGCTCTTGCACGGCGGAACCCCGCCGCTCGAACGCGAGGGCATCCAAGCGACCGTTCCTCGGAACCTCCCCCGGCCGCCGGCGTTGGTGCAGGCAAGCGACCTGAACTGCGCCAACGAAACGGAGGCGAACATGACAACGCCCGCGCGCACCGCGCTGACGGCACTTTCAGTCGCAGCGGTGGCTGCCTGGACGGGTCAAGTATCGGCCGCGGACGAGCAAACCGAGACGAGCAAGGAGATCGTCGATCTCGTCGCTTGGGACTATGCGTCGCTCTACGAAGGCTGGAGCGCCGAACGCCTGATCGACACGGAAGTGATCGACGCGAACGGCGAAGCGATCGGCGAGGTGCACAACCTCGTCGTCGGACCCGATGGACGGATGAAGTTCCTGATCGTCGAGGCGGGCGGCATTCTCGACATCGGTGACAGCCATTACGCGGTTCCCTGGGACGAGGCGAAGCTGGCCGAAGACCTGACCTCGGTTACGGTGCCGGTCACCGAAGACAATCTCGATCAGTACAGTCTGTTCGCAGATGTGCGGGCAGAGCGCCCGGAGGACGAGCCGCGCCCCTGGCGCGCCACGGAGCTGATCGACGACTACGTCGCGCTCGAGGATCGGCCCGACTACGGCTACGTCGAGGACCTGATCTTTACCCAGAAGGGCGCGCTCAACGCGGTGGTCGTGCGGCCGGACGTCCGCTATCGCGGCCGGCCCGGCAGCTATGCCTACCCCTACTACGGCTACCGCTACGGCTGGCGCCCGGGATTCGACTACTACGCCCTGCCGTACGGCGAGGCCGAGATTTCCGACTTGCTGCCTTTCGATCGCGGTCAGATGAACGGCGGAAGCAGCTGAGCGGAGGCTAAGCGGCGGCCGCGCCGAGCGCCGGCCGCCGCCGGCTCTCCGTCCCCCGAGCGGTCCGGCGCGTCGACGCCGGACCGCTTGCCGTATGGAGGACGGTGGAGGCATCGGCGGAGCGGGCGATGGCAGGAACGCGCAAGGATGCAACGGCTGGCGTTAAGACGCTCGACAGGCTCGACGAGCGGCTCGCGGCGCAGGGTGAGCGGGAGGCGGTCCGCTCGCTGCGCTCCGGCGACAGCTGGAGCTTCGCGGAGCTGGCGCGGGCCAGCAGCGCTCTCGCCAATGGCCTGATCGCACGCGGCGTCGAGGTCAACGAGCCGATCGTCCTGCTCGCCCCCAACGAAGCGGAATGGCCGCTCGCGGTGCTGGCGATGCTGCGCGCCCGCGCGGTGCCTGTGCCGCTCGATCCCCTGATGGGGCACGAGGATCTCGCCCATGCCATCGAAGACAGCGGTGCAGAGCGGATCCTGACCACAGGCGATCGCCTGGACTTCCTCGAGGAGGTGCTGGGCGACTCCCTCGGGCGCTACGACGTCGCACTGCTCGATGATTCGGGGCGCGACGACCGGCCCGGCTGGCGCAGCCTGTGTCGGGACGAGCCGGCCGAGGCCACGCCGGCCGAGCCCGAGGATCGCTGCGTCCTGTTCTACACCTCGGGCACCACCGGGCCGCCCAAGGGGGTGCCGCTCAGCCACCGCAACCTCGCCAGCAACCTGCAGGCCCTGCTCGACGAAGCGCTTTTCGGCTCGCGCGAGCGGGTGGTGACGCCGCTGCCCCTCTATCACGTCTATCCCTTCATGATCGGCCTGCTCGCGCCGCTCGCCGCGGGCTCCGCCGTGATCTTCCCGGCCGGGCTCAGCGGGCCGCAGATCGTCGAGGCGCTGCGCGCCGGCGAGGCGACCGCGCTGATCGGCGTGCCGCGGCTCTACGACGCCCTCTTCGCGGGCATCCGCGGCCGTGTGGCGCGCAACCGGCTGGCGGCCGCGCTGTTCGACGGGCTGCTCGCCTCTTCCACCGCGGTCGTGCGCGCCACGGGCTGGCGTATCGGGCGCGTGCTGTTCGCCCCGCTGCGGCGCAAGCTGGGGCCGGATCTGCGCATCGTCGCCTCCGGCGGGGCCAAGCTCGAGCCTGCACTGGCCTGGCGCCTCGAGGGCCTCGGCTTCCTGGTGCTCTCGGGCTACGGGCTGACCGAGACCAGCCCGCTGGTTACCTTCAACCCGCCCGGCAAGGCCCGGCTCGAGACCGCCGGCAGGCCGATGGACGCCGTCGAGGTGCGCATCCACGAGCCGGACCAACAGGGCACCGGCGAGATCTGGGTGCGCGGGCCCAACGTCTTTTCCGGCTATCACAAGCTGCCCGACAAATCCGCCGAGGTGCTCGACGAGGAGGGATGGTTCCATACCGGAGACCGCGGGCGGCTGGTCGAGGGCTACCTGGAGGTGGGCGCGCGCGAATCGGAGCTGATCGTCCTGGGCGGCGGCCAGAACGTCGTGCCCGAACGGGTCGAGGCGGAACTGGCGCGCCATCCCGCGCTCAAGGAAGTGGCGATTCTGGAACGACAGAACCGGCTGGCGGCGCTGGTCGTCCTCGACCCCGGCGCCCTGTCGATGGACGGGTCCGAAGAACTTCAGGAGCAGGTCTCGCAGGCGGTCAAGGCGGCCGGCCGCGCGCTCGCCGGCTATGCCCGGCCGAGCGAGGTCGCCGTGCTGCGCGGCGCGCTGCCGCGCACGCCGCTCGGCAAGCTGCGTCGCCATCTGCTGCCCGAGCTGTTCGAGGAGGCGCGCCAAGGCCGCACGCCGCGGCGCGGCCGGCTGCGGCCCGAGGACGAGGCCCTGCTGCGCGAGGACGCCGCGGCGCAGGTCTGGCAATGGCTGCGCGAGCGCTACGGCGAGGACGCCGTCGACATGGACGCGCATCCCCAGCTCGACCTCGGCATCGACAGCCTGGACTGGGTCACGGTGACGATGGAACTGGACGAACGCTACGGCATCCAGTTGCCCGAGGAGACGGTCGGGCGCGTCGAGTCGGTGCGCGACCTGCTGGCGGCCGCCGTCGAGGCGCGGCGTGGCACGACCCCGGGACGGGCAACGCGCCTCGACCCGGACGCCCTGGCCGCGGAGCAGAAGCGCCTGCTCGACCCGGCCGGGCGGCCGATGACCGCCCTCGCCGCGCTGCTGCGCGGGTTCAACCGACTGATCATGCGCAGCCTCTTTTCCCTGCGCGTCCAGGGCCTCGAACATCTGCCGCGCGATCGAAAGGTCATCTTCGCGCCCAACCATGCGAGCTACCTGGACCCCATGGCGCTCGCCGCGGCGCTCGACCGGGATCGGCTGCGCAACACTTACTGGGCCGGCCTGCCGGTGCTGGTGTTCCGGCTGCTGCGCCGCCTGTCGGGCGACCGCGCCCTGCGCGCCCTGCAGGTGCTGCCGATCGACCCGGCGCGGGCGCCGACCACCGCGTTGAACCTCGGACTCGCAGCCCTCGCGACCGACCATGACCTGGTCTGGTTTCCCGAAGGGCAGCGCAGCCCCGACGGCAAGCTGCAGGATTTCCGGCCCGGCGTCGGTCATCTCGCGCGGCACGCCGGCGTGCCGTTGCTGCCGGTGCACATCTCGGGCAGCTTCGAGGCTTGGCCGGTCGGGCGGCTGCTGCCCCGGCCCGGGCGGCTCACGGTGCGCTTCGGCGCGCCGCTCGAGCCCGAGTCCGCGGAGGTACCGGCAGCCGGGGCGGCAGAGACGGACAGTGCAGACGGCGAGACTGCCGAAGCCCTGGTCTCCCGCCTGCGCGAGCGGGTCGCCGCCCTCGGCGAGGCAGCCGAAGGCCGCGGTTGACCGCGACGCCATCCCCTATATCCAGAAACTCCCTAGGGTCTTTCGCGGCTCTTGCAACTGTGCTGTGATGCGGTGTAGCCAAACCGGCGCCAGCGCCGGCGAGGTTTAGCGAAGGATTCCGGAGTCGTGGCACAGACCCTGTTCACCCGTTGCGGCGGCTTCGCCACCGTGCGCAAGGTGGTCTCCGCCTTCTACGACAAGGTGCTCGATCACGAGACCCTGCAGCGCTATTTCGAGGACGTCGACATGCGCCGGCTGATCGACCATCAGACCAGCTTCATGCTGACGCTGATGGGCGGCCCGGCGAGCTACTCCGACGACGTGCTGCGCCGGGTCCATGCCCATCTCGGCATCACCCGCAGCGACTATGCCCAGATGGCCGCGATCATCCGCGAGACCTTCATCGATTTCGACTTCGAGCCGAGCGATGTCGAGCAGATGTACCGCGAGGTGATGCGCAAGGAGTCGCTGATCGTCACGCGCTATGACTGACGCATCGACAGCCGCCGGAACGGCTCCCCCCGGCGACGAGGCCGACGGCGAACTGCTGCGCGACTGCCTCCAGGGGCTGAAGACGGCGCTCGCGGTCGCCGAGCCGGGCGGCCTGCAGATCCTGTTCGAGAACGCCGCCTTCTTCGGCCTGTTCCCGCCGGTCGAGGATCCCGACGCGCCGCTGAGCGCGCGCGTACCCGGCCTCAACGCGCAGCGGCTCGCCGAAAGGTTCGCTGCCAAGCGACCCTACAGCTTCGAGACCGAGGTCAAGAAGGGGCCGCGCACGATCAGCCTGGAGGTCGAGTGCCGGGCCCAGGCCCACGGCGGGCACGAGATCGTCGTGGTCGAGTGCCGCGACCTGACCAAGCAGCGCGAGGCGGAATACATGCTCGATTCCTACTCGCGCATGGCCGAGAAGAACGCGCGCGACCTGCAGCGCGAGAAGGAGCGGGTCGAAAAGCTGCTGCTCAACATCATGCCGCGCTCGGTCTACGACGAGCTGCGCGACTTCGGCACGACCACGCCGCAGCGCTTCGACAACGCCTCGGTGCTGATGCTCGACTTCGTGGGCTTCACGCAGATGGCGGTGTCGCGCGATCCCGGCTCGACGATCGCCGAGCTGAACGACATCTTCTCGGCCTTCGACCGCATCACCGAGCTGTTCGCCTGCGAGCGCATCAAGACGATCGGCGACGCCTACGTCGCCGTCTCCGGCCTGCCCGAGCCGCAGCCCGACCACACCGCCAACCTGGC
>CAZDBC010000104.1:0-8791 GCA_964503295.1 uncultured Kiloniellaceae bacterium
CGCCGAGCCGCAAGCCGCCGAATTCGACCACCGGCTGGCGGGCGTCGGTTTCCAATTAGCGGGCCTCGTCAAGCACGTCGTACGCCGGCAGCAGCCGCTTGCGGACCTGCTGCACGACCTCGCCCGGATGCAGGTCGAGGTCGACGTCCTCGATGGCAATCAGGCCGCCGAAGGCCTTCCTCAGGCCCTGCACGCTCAACAAGGCTTCGGTCATGCGCCGGCCGGTGTCGTGGTCTGCCGGCGGGGCCAGTACTGCAGGAGGCTGCCCATGAGCCCGGCGGGAAAGAGGCTGACCAGCAGAACGATGGTGAGCCCGATGGCGCCGCGCCAGAGGTTGGTCTGAGCGGCCAGTTCCGCCTTCAGCCCGGTAAAGATGGCGGCGCCGAGCCAGGGGCCCACCAGCGTCTGGATACCCCCAAGCAGCACCATGACCAGACCTTCCACCGAGGCCGGGATCGCCAGCGTGTCGGGAAAGACACTCCCCTTCAGGTAGGCGTAGAGACCGCCGGCCAGGCCCGCGAAAGCGCCGGCCATGGTGAAGCCCAGCCACTGGTGGCGTGCGCGGTCGAGGCCGATCGCCTCGGCGCGCGGCGCTGAATCCCGGCAGGCGCGCAGGCCGAGCCCGAAGGGCGCGAAGACGATGCGGTGCAGCAGCACGAGGGCGGCGGCGACGAGTGCCAGCGTCAGCCAGTAATAGGCGGCCGGCGTCGCGGCCCAGGGGCTCGGCCAGACGCCCAGGATGCCGTTGTCGCCGCCGGTCACCGGAACCCACTGGAACGCTGTCGACCAGGCGATCTGCGCGAACGCAAGCGTCAGCATGGCAAGATAGACGCCACTGGAGCGCACGCAGAACCAGCCGAACAGCAGTGCGCCGAGCGCGGCCAGCACAGGCGCCGCCGACAGGCCGAGCATCATCGGCGCGGCGAGGTGCTCGACCAGAAGCGCGCTGCCGTAGGCTCCGAGACCGAAGTAGGCGGCGTGTCCGAAGGACACCATGCCGCCGATGCCGATCAGGAACTGCAGCGACGCGGCGAAGAGGGCGAAGATCAGGACCTCGGTTGCGACGGATACGGTGAAGGGCCCGGCGACGAGCGGCAGCAGGGCGAGGGCGCCGACGGAAGCCAATCCGAGCAGGCGCCGCTGCGGCGCTGACAGCGGGAGAAAGATGTCGGCCGGCGCCGTGCGGCCGCCGCCGTGGATCTCCGGCCGGCCGAGCAGGCCGTAGGGCCGGATCACCAGGACCACCGCCATGATCAGGAACATCAGGACCAGGGTGATCTCGGGGAGTATGAGAATGCCGAAAGCCTGCAGCTGCCCGATCAGCAGCGCGGCCAGGAAGGCGCCTGTGAGGCTGCCCATGCCGCCGACAACGACCACGACGAACGCCTCGGCGATGATGTTGAGGTCCATGCCGAGGTTGACCGCCTCGCGCGGGAGCTGGAGCGCACCGCCCAGACCGGCCAGGGCGGCACCGAGGAACAGGACGGACGTGAACAGCCATTTTTGGTCGATGCCGAGCGCCGCGACCATCTCGCGATCCTGGCTGGCGGCGCGCAGCAGCATGCCCCAGCGCGTGCGCCGCAGCAGCACCTGGAGCAGAAGCAGGATGATCGGCCCGGCCGCGATCAGGAACAGGTCGTACTCGGGAACGCGCAGGCCGAACAGCCCGATGGCGCCGTCGAGCCCGGGCGCGCGCGGGCCGGGGAGGTCCTGCGGCCCCCAGATCGCGAGAGTGGCATCCTGGACGATCAGCACCACCCCGAAGGTGGCGAGCAGCGGGAGCAGTTCGGGCGCGCCGTAGAGACGGCGCAGCAACAGCAGTTCCAGCAGAACGCCGAGCAGGCCGACGAGCAGCGCGGCAGCGGCCAGAGCAAGCCAGAAACCTGCCCCGCCGAACAGCGGCATCCAGGCGGCGCTCAAGCTGTAGGCGATGTAGGCGCCCAGCATGTAGAGACTGCCGTGTGCGAAGTTGACCACACGGGTCACGCCGAAGATCAGCGACAGCCCGCAGGCGACCAGAAACAGGGAGGCGGCGCCGGCGAGACCGGTCAGGAACTGCCCGAGCAGGATGGTCATGGCGCGGAGCTTAGCCGTCCGACTCGCGCGCTGTCCCCTTCAATTCCCGAACAGGTCAAGTGCCGAAGAGATGGGTGCCGAGGATGAAACGGCGGCCCGAGACGACCGGCAGCACCTCGTGGAGCAGGGCGCACGACCAGACGATCGCGGTGCCCGTCGGCACGAGGTAGGACCGCCTGTCGTATTCCGGAAAGCGCAGGCCGCCGCCCTCGTACTTGCCTCCGTTCAGGCTGACCGAGATGGTGAAGCGGCGATGGCGGGTTTGGCGCGTCGGGTTGTCGCGATGGGCGGGCAGATTGCCCTGCGCCGAGGCGTCGTAGGCGGCGATGCGATAATCCTCGCGCTGCGAAACGCCGGTCTGGAAGGCCTTGCGGATCTCGGGCACGACCCGGCGATAGAGCCTCTCATCGAGGTGGCGCTGCACGGCCGGATCGCGCACCACCATCTGAACCATGCTGGCGGGGGGTGCACCGCGCACTTTGAAGTCCTCGCCCTCCAGGTCGTGGCCGGCGCTGGTAAAGCCGTCGGTTTCCAAGACACGCACGGGCCTGTGCCAGACCTCGACCAGCCAGCCGCAATCGTCCTCGCCGAGCACGCGGGGCAACACCAGGACCGGCGGGTGAAGGCCGAGCGGCCGTTGTTCGTCCGCCGCGGCCGCGGCCGCCAGCTCCCGGACGGCGCGTTCGGCGAGCTGGGGCCCGCCGTCGCCGACCAGCTTGCACACGAGGCGCAGGTTGGCATCCACGATGAGCACGGCCGCCGGCGCTTTCGTGAACCGGTCGTCGAGGCCGCACTTCGCGCAGAAGGTTCCCGCCACGTCGGACAGGACCGGGCAGGGCAGGGTGCGGACCCGCTGCAGTCGACGGCACTCGGCGACGCTGCGCCGGCTGACCGCGAGCAGGAGGCTATCGCCGGCGTCGATCCGGTTCAGTCCTTCGGCGAGGGCCGCCAGCAAGGCGGCGAGGCCCTCTTCGGCGTCGCCGGTCTCGAACGCGAGGATCGCCGACCGTCCGGCCAGGTCGTCGGAGAGCAGGTTGACGGGACGGCCGTCCTGATCGGGCAGCGGAACTACGGGCAACCTGTCGCCGCGGTCCAGCGGCGGTGCCGCGTGGATGGTCGCTGCCTGGTCCGGTTCGTCAGCCATCGGCCCCCGCCCGGCGGTCGCAGGGTCGCGACGGTCCGCCGCTTCCAGGACCCGCCACAGCCCAGTTGGGCAGAACGGGTCCCGTCAGGCAAGTCCGCGCTTATCCGGCGCCCTGAGGGCCGCGCCGGCCGGCGCGCTAGGATCCGGGCCTGAGTTTGGCCGCCTCCTCGTCGGACGGCAGGTATTGCGATCCGGGGGCATAGCGCCAGTCGCGCATCGCGTTGGGGTGCTGCCGGCCCGTCGTGCGGCCGACGAATGTGCCCATATCGGACTGCTGGTCCGAGGTCCGGTAAGTGACAGGGCCGAAAGGCGACGCGATGGTCAGGCCGCGCATGGCCTCGACCAGCGCGTCGGTTTCGGTCGAACCGGCGCGTTCGATGGCCTTGGCCAGCGAATAGAGCGAGGCATAGCCCACGACCGAGCCCATGTGCGGCTGTTCGTCGAATCGTGCCAGGTAGGATTCCACGAAGGCTTCGTGCTCGGGCGTATCGTACTCCGACCAGGGATAGCCGGTGACAATCCAGCCCTCGGGCACCTCGTCGCCGAGCGCCTGCATCCATTCCGGCTCGCCGGTCAGCAGGCTGACCACCTCTCGGCCCTCGAACAGGCCCCGCAGTTCGCCTTCGCGTACGAACTTGGCGAGATCGCCGCCGAAGGTGACGTTGAAGATGGCCTCCGGCCGCGCGGCCGCCAGGGCCTGGACCGTCGATCCGGCGTCGATCTTGAACAGGGCCGGCCACTGCTCGCCGACGAACTCGACGTCCGGCCGCTTCTCCTTGAGCAGCGACTTGAAGGCGGCGACGGCGGACTGGCCGTACTCGTAGTTGGGCGCCACCGTGACCCAGCGCTTCGCCGGCAGCTTGGCGGCTTCCTCGGCCAGCATGGCGCTTTGGACATAGGTGCCGGGGCGCAGACGGAAGGTGTAACGATTGCCGTTTTCCCAGGCGATTGCGTCGGTCAGCGGCTCGGCAGCCAGGAACAGGACGCGCCGCTGCTTGGCGAAGTCGGAGACGGCCAGGCCGACATTGGACAGCAGAGTGCCCATCAGCATGTCCACTCGCTCGCGGCTGACCAGTTCATTGGCTGCCGTGATGGCGTCGCCCGGCCGGCCGCCATCGTCGCGGATGACGACTTTGAGCGGACGCCCCATGACACCGCCGGCCTCGTTGATCTCCTCCAGCGCCAGTTGCCAGCCCTTCTTGTAGGGCAGGCTGAAGGCGGGAAGACGCGTGTAGCTGTTGAGATCGCCGATCTTAATCGGCTCGTCGGCCTGCGCCCCGGAGCCCGCGATCGGGGCAGCAAACAGGCTGATCACGAAGACGGACAAGACGGCGAGACTGGCAAGACTGCGGCGGCGCGTCGGCATGGCGAGTGTTCCGGTGTGCTGTTGACGACGAGAGAGAGCGGATGACTTTGGTTACCGCATCGCAATAAGACCCTGAGTGCGGCGCAAGCGGTCGTCAAGTCGTGCCGGTCCGGCAGTGGTGCGACAATGCGCGTCATTTCGAGCATGTAGGCCAACTGCTAGGCAACAACCATCGTGGAATTCCGCGGCCGCATCGTTCTTCCGGCGGCGGTTTTCGATCCACACATCCTGTGCTGGAACAACTGCAGTGATCGGAAGTCTCAAACACGTGGCGAAGCTCGCCGCCCTCGCGGCAGGTGCCCTGGGCGTCGCTCTTGCCACTTGGCCGGCCGGGGGCGCCGGCACCGGATCGATTTCGGTCACCGACGCCTGGGCGCGCGCCACCATTCCCGGACGGCCGGTTGCGGTCTATGCCGCGATCGCCAATTCGGGGGCCGACGACGACCGCTTGCTGTCGGCAGCCACGCCGGCTGCCGCGCGAGTCGAGCTGCACACCCACATCAAGGACGGCGAGATCATGCGGATGCGTCCGGTCGAATCCATCGAGGTGCCGGCCGGACGGAGTACCCTGTTGCAGCCCGGCGGCCTCCACATCATGCTGTTCGAGCCGATCGGGCCGCTGGAGGAAAGCGACCGTTTTCGCATGACCCTGACTTTCGAGCGGGCCGGTTCGCTCGAGACCGAAGTGGTCGTTCGGCCGATCGGCTACAGCGCAGGCACTCACGGCGGCGGTCATGGTCATGGCGCCGGACAGCACGGCGGCATGTCAGGCCACGACGCCGAGGCGCCCGCGGACTGATTGCGACTGTGCCAGCGTGGCCGTAGTCGGGCGGACCTGCGCCGCGACGTCGATCCGGAGACCTGCCCGGTCGACCGCTTCTCGCAGATCCAGCTGCGCGATAGGACTGGCGGCCGCGCGCGGTTTTCCGCCACGCCGCCACGGCCGGTCAGATTGCCGAAGGCTGGCGGCGGCTCTTGTCGGCGCCGGCCGCGCTTGTCAGCGGCAGATGACCGCGATCTGGGCCATCGAATCGGCCAATGCCTGGGACGCGATCAGTAGCGCATCCTGCACCGGCGGCAGCAGAAGCAGGCCTCCGGCAAGGCACATTCCAAGGAACCCGAGCGTGGCCCACCAGGCGAGGCGCCGGTCATCGCGAGTCTGAAGGTCGGCCCGGGTCTGCGGATGCATCACGGCGGTCTTCCGAGACATCTTCGAAAAGTCTATCGCAATCCGGCCGGAAGCGCGACCGGCCCACGGCTCACGCGAAGATCATGCCTTCGAGCGTCTCGACCAGGAAAGCGAGACCGATGCCGGCGACCAGGGCGCCGGCGAGCCGCGGCTGCAGGGCGCTGGCGGCTTCCGCCTTCCACAGGGCCCGGGTCGCCCAGACGACGCCGGCGGCGATCGCGTACTGGATCAGCGCGAAGCCGAGCAGATAGGCGAGCAGCGGCGTGGTCTCGGCACCGACGATGGCCTCGCCGTAGGCCCAGCCGTGGAACAGTCCGGCGCCGGCGAAGAGAACCAGCAGCGGGGCCAGGGCCAGGCGCCGGCCGAACAGCGCGATTCCCCCGAGCAGGACGACCGAGCCGGTGATCGCGATCTCGGCAAGGGGCAGGGCGATGCCGGCGACCTGCAGCAGGCAGCCGCCCACCGTGGCCACGACGAAGGCGAGCGGCGTGGCATAGCGGCGCGCGGCGAAGGCGGCGACCAGCCCGACCGCGACGATGAAGGCGAAGTGGTCGAAACCGATCACCGGATGGCCGAACCCGGACAGCAGTCCATGCCAGAATGTGGCCGGCAAGGCGCCGCCCATCGGATGGTGCGCCGCTGATGGGCTTGCCGACAGGGCCAAGAGCCCGAGGATCGGCAATGTTGCGAGGGCCACACGGCCCGCGGCCTTGAAAGTGCGCATGCTTGAGGTGCCTCCCCTGCCCGTCCCACCCGACGGGCGCTTGGATTCAACCGGCGGCGGCAGGTCTCCTGGCTCGCGCGTCGTCGGCATTTGCTCCGGCCTTCCCAGGCGCTAAGCCACCCAGTGGCGCAAGCGGAGCCGCCTCGGCGCTCACAGTTGCGGGGGCAGCCGCGGCTTTGGACACCCATGCAGGGGCCCGACCGCGTTCCCTCTTTCGTCCACCCGATCCGCACATCTGGGCGTCCGGGCGGAACCGCCGCTCATCGGTGTACTGGTGATGATGTGCTTTGTCCAGGATGCCAGGGTCGTTAGGTTGTGTGCGAATGAAACCCGCGTGCGCCAGGGTGAAGACGGATCCGACCGCCGGAACGCACGCAAGGAGCCGAAAGAGGCCATGGAGCCCCTGTCAATTGCCGTCGTCGGCGCCGGACCGAGCGGATTCTACACCGTGGATAGCCTGCTGAAGAGCGGTCGCGACTGCCGGATCGACGTGATTGAAGCGCTGCCGGCGCCCTACGGCCTGATCCGGGGCGGCGTCGCGCCGGACCATCAGACCACCAAGCGGGTCAGCCAGAGCTATGCCCGGACCGCGCAAGAGCCCGCGGTGCGCTACTACGGCAATGTCGAACTCGGACGCGACCTGGAGCTCGACGAGTTGCGGCGGCTCTACGATGCCGTGGTTCTGGCGGTCGGGGCGCCGCTCGACCGCAGGCTGGAGTTGCCGGGCGGCGACAAGGCCGGCGTGTACGGCTCCGCTGCGTTCGTCGGCTGGTACAACGGCCATCCCGATCATGTCGACCTCGATCCGCTGCTGGACCGGCCCGAGGTGGTCGTGATCGGCAACGGTAACGTGGCGCTCGACGTCGCCCGCGTGCTGGTCAAGACGCCGGCGGAGATGCGCGCGTCCGACCTGCCCGAGCACGCCGCCCGAGCGATCCACGGCGCGCCGATCCGCACCGTCCACATCGTCGGACGGCGCGGGCCGGCCGATGCCAAGTTCACCCCCAAGGAGCTCAAGGAGCTGGGCCGCCTGGCCGATTGCCGGCCCGTCGTCGATGCGGACCAATTGCCGGCGGACGTCCCCGCCGACTTGGCGGCGCGACTGTCGGCGCGCGACCTTCGCGTCCGGCGCAAGAATCTGGAGATACTGCACGGCTTGGCCGCCCGCCCGGCCGGCCGGGAATCGAAAAGGCTGCATATTCGCTTCTGGTTGAGGCCCCTGGAGGTCCTGGGCGGGGAGCGGGTGGAGACCGTGCGCTTCGAACGCACGCGCAGCGAGGGCGAGCGCCTGGTCGGCACCGGCGAGACCCTCGACATCCCCTGCGGCACCGTGGTTGCCGCCATCGGCTACCGCAACCGGCCGCTGCCCGGCCTCAGGGCCGATCCTGCGCGTGGTACCTTCGCGAACCGCAGGGGCCGCATCGCGACCCGCCTCTACGTGGTCGGCTGGGCCAAGCGCGGACCGAGCGGGGTGATCGGCAGCAACAAGCCCGACGCCGACATGGTTGCCGCCGATATCGTAGCCGCCGGGCCGGCGCCGGAGCCACGCCCGGGCCGCCAGGGCCTAGAGAGACTCCTGCGCGACCGCGGCATACGCTGGGTCTCGTTCGAAGACTGGCAGCGCATCGATCGCGCCGAGATCGCCGGGGCCGGGCCCGAGAGCCCGCGCCGCAAGCTGGTTCGCATCAAGGACATGTTGGCCGTTCTCGATGGCGCCGGGGACGGTGCCGCTTGAGGGCGAACGGCCGGACGTGCATGGCAGATGCGCGCCGATCCACCCGCAAAGAGGCTTTCACGGGTTGCCCTCTATGCCTATGTTCCTGAACGATAGGGCTGTCGGCGCAGCCGAGGGGGCGCGCCGGCGGGCGGCAGAGTTCGCCCGGGCCGGCCGCGCAAGCGGCGGCGCCGGACGAGGAGGTTAGGTATCCATGGAAGGGTCTACCGCGATCGCGAGCGCTCGCCTGCCGCGCGAGGAGCTCGAATCGGCGGTCGTGCGCTTCGCCGGCGATTCCGGCGACGGCATGCAGTTGACCGGCAGCCAGTTCACGCTGGCCACTGCGCTGTCCGGTAACGATCTCGCCACCTTTCCGGACTTTCCCGCGGAGATCCGCGCGCCGGTCGGCACCACCTACGGCGTGTCGGCCTTCCAGATCAACTTCGGTGCGCGCGAGATCAAGACCTCCGGCGACAAGCTCGACGTGCTGGTCGCCATGAATCCGGCGGCACTCAAGGTCAACCTTGGCGATTTGAAGCTGGGTGGCACGCTCCTGATCGACAGCGGCGCCTTCAACG
>CAZDBC010000105.1:0-8777 GCA_964503295.1 uncultured Kiloniellaceae bacterium
CCCAACAATGGCCATTTCAAGCGAAACGAGGCCTGGGACGACATCGACCTCGACAGCCTGCCGCCCGAACTGCGCAAGGAGTTCACCGATTTCCTGGTCAGCTCGCTGACCGCGGAGTTCTCGGGCTGCGTGCTCTACAAGGAGATGAAGCGGCGCGGCAAGAATCCCGACATCTGCGAGCTCTTCTCCTATATGAGCCGCGACGAGGCTCGCCACGCCGGCTTCATCAACGACGCGCTGAAGGATTTCGGCATCGGAGTGAACCTGGGGTTCCTGACCAAGGCGAAGAAGTACACCTTCTTCCAGCCCAAGTTCATCTTCTATGCCACCTACCTGTCGGAGAAGATCGGCTACGCCCGCTACATCACGATCTACCGCCACCTGCAGGCGAATCCGGAGCGCCGCTTCCATCCGATCTTCAAGTGGTTCGAGAAGTGGTGCAATGACGAGTTCCGGCACGGCGAGGCCTTCGCCCTGCTGATGCGGGCCGACCCGAAGGTTCTTAAGGGTTTCAACAAATTCTGGGTGCGATTCTTCCTGCTTGCGGTGTTCGCGACCATGTACGTGCGCGACCATGCGCGCCCGGCGTTCCACGAGGCCCTCGGCGTCGACATCGAGGACTACGACATGCGCGTGTTCAGGATCACGACCGAGATCAGCAAACAGGTCTTCCCGCTGACCCTCGATCTCGACCATCCGGCGTTTCGCGCCGGCCTTCGGCGGCTCGAGCGGATCAACCGGTCGATCGCCGAGGCCACCGAACGAGGCGGCCTGGCGGGCCGGGTCAAGCGGCTGGGCCTGGCCGCCGCGGCGGCTGCGACATTCGGCCGGCTGCTCCTGCTGCCCACGCAACCCAACTCAATTCCCGAGCACAGCCGGCTTCAGCCGGCCTGGTGAGGTAGGATTCGCGCATGTGGCTCTATGTCGCGCCTTTGTTGTTCGCCGTTTTCGCCTGGTGGTTCAGCACCGGCGCGATCCTGTGCCTGGGCCGTCGCTCGCCGGCCGGCCGCCGCCAAAGCATGGTGGCCATGACCCTGGTCGCCGCCGGCGCCCTGATCGCCCTCGAGGCGAGCGCGGCCCGGACTGACGCCGCCGGCGCCTACCTCGCCTTCGGCGCCGCCCTGGCCGTCTGGGGTTGGCACGAGATGAGCTTCCTGTTCGGCTATGTGACAGGCCCGCGGCGCAGCCCTTGCCCGGCCGGCGCGCGCGGCTGGGCGCGCTTTCGCTATGCCTTCGAGACCATTCTGCACCACGAGTTGGCCATCCTGGCGACTGCACTGCTGATCGGGGCCCTGACCTGGGGCGAGCCCAACCAGGTCGGGACGCTGACCTTCCTCATCCTCTGGTTGATGCGGATCAGCGCCAAGCTCAACATTTTCTTCGGGACGCCCCACCTGACCGACGTCTTCCTGCCGCGCCGGCTGGCCTACCTGAAGAGCTACTTCCGCAAGGACCCGGTGGGCGCCTTCTTTGCCGCCTCCATGATCCTCTCGATCCTGTGTCTTGCGCTCCTGATCGGGGTGGCGTCCGGCGCCGCCGGCGACGCCTTCGCCGCGACCGGGGCGACGCTCTTGGCCACGCTGCTGGCGCTCGCTATTCTTGAGCACTTGTTCTTCGTCCTGCCCCTGCCGGATGCGGCGCTGTGGGGCTGGGCGATGCCCTCGCCCGGCCCCGGCCGTGCGGGGCGTGCCGGGAACGACCACGACGAAGGAGCGTCATACATAACGTCCGCCGAAGCGGACAGCGAGGCACTCCGGGCCGGCAGTTCGGCCGACCCGACCGCCGCGCCGGACCGCCGGTCCGGTTCCCGAACCGAACAGCGGTTCTTCCGGCTCAAGGCGCGCCCGTCGCCCGGCGGCGTGCCGCAAGCCCCCTCGACACCCGGGATGTCACCATGAACTACGAAGCCTTTTTCCGCAGCCAGCTCGACGGCCTTCACGAGGAGGGTCGCTATCGCGTCTTCGCCAACCTGGAGCGTCATGCCGGACAGTTCCCGCGCGCGACGCGCCGCGTCGACGGCGGGCGGCAGGAGGTCACCGTCTGGTGTTCCAACGACTATCTCGGAATGGGCCAGAACCCCGCCGTCCTGGCGGCGATGTGCCACGCGCTGGAGCGCTGCGGCGCGGGCGCCGGCGGAACGCGCAACATCTCCGGCACCAACCACTACCACGTCCTGCTCGAGCGGGAGCTCGCCGACCTGCACGACAAGGAAGCGGCACTCCTGTTCACCTCGGGCTACGTCTCCAACTGGGCGGCGCTCGGCACCCTGGCCAGCCGGCTGCCCGGCTGCGCGGTGCTCTCGGACGAGAAGAACCACGCCTCCATGATCGAGGGAATCCGCCACAGCCGGGCCGAGAAGCACATCTTTCGGCATAACGACCCCGAGGATCTCGACCGGCGCCTTTCGGCCCTCGAGCCGGAGCGCCCGAAACTGGTCGCCTTCGAATCGGTCTATTCGATGGACGGCGATATCGCGCCGATCGCCGAGATCTGCGACGTGGCCGAGCGGCACGGCGCCATGACCTATCTCGACGAGGTCCACGCGGTCGGCCTCTACGGTCCGCGCGGCGGCGGCATCGCCGAGCGCGAGGGCCTGATGCACCGCCTGACCGTCATCGAGGGCACGCTGGGCAAGGCCTTCGGCGTCATGGGCGGCTACATCACGGCCTCCGCGGCGCTTTGCGACTTCGTGCGCAGCTTCGCCTCCGGTTTCATCTTTACGACGGCCCTGCCGCCGGCACTGGCCGCCGGCGCCGCCGCGAGCATCCGCTATCTGAAGACCAGCAACGCCGAGCGCGAGCGGCAACGGGCGCAGGTCGCCAAGGTGCGCGCCGGGCTCGACGCCATCGGCATCCCCTACATGAAGAATCCGAGCCACATCGTGCCGGTGATGGTCGGCGACGCGAAGAAGTGCAAGTGGATCAGCGACGCACTGCTCGACGGCTACGGCATCTACGTGCAGCCGATCAACTATCCGACCGTGCCGACGGGAACGGAGCGGCTGCGCATCACGCCCTCCCCGCTGCACAGCGACGAGGATGTCGCGCACCTGGTTGGCGCCCTGGGCGATCTCTGGTCGCAGTGCGCATTGAGCCGCGCGGTCGCATGAGCGAGACGGCGCTCGACGCGCCCACGCCGCAGGCCGCATCCGTAGGGCATCGTGCGCGCACGGCGATCCCGTCGGTCGCATCGGAGATCGTGATCGCCGCAATCGCCCGGGACGGCAGCCTCTATCCGATCGAAAAGCTCGAGGCGCACCGACGGGCTGCCTTTCACGTCGCCGTCTCCATCTTTCTGTTCTGCGACGGCGAGCTGCTGATCCAGCGCCGCGCGCCGGGCAAGTACCATTGCGGCGGACTCTGGGCCAACACCTGCTGCAGCCACCCCAACTGGGGCGAGAGCGCGGAATCCTGCGCCGCGCGCCGGCTGCGCGAGGAGCTTGGCGTTTGCGTGCCGGTCGAGCGGCACGGCACGGTCGAGTATTCGGCCGATGTCGGCAACGGTCTGTGGGAGCACGAGCGGGTCGAGCTGTTCCGCGGCGAGACCGACCGGCGGTCGCTGCAGCTCGCGCCGGATCCGGAGGAGGTCAGCGAGACGCGCTGGCTGTCGCCGGCGGCTCTGCGCGCCGAGATCGCCCGCCGGCCGGAGCGCTTCACGCCCTGGCTGCGCATCTACCTGGAACGCCACCCCGACCTTTGCCTCTGAGCTGACGCCTCGCGGCGTCTCCGCCGCGCGCGAACCCGGCGCCGCGTTGGTCGCGGCCGACCGGACGGGCAGACTGCCCGTTCCGTTGCCTGACCAGGCGGCGAAACGGCCTGACGCTCTGAAAAAAGTTCGGGAGCGGCCGCGATGGCCGCCCCCGAGGCAGTCAGGAGACGTTGCGTGGCAGCCGTGCCCGGCTTACCCGCCGGGGCCGCGCGCCCCCGGCTATTCGCTGCGCGCCGTCTCGGCCAGGGCCTCGCCACCCGAGGCGGCGCCGGCCGCATCGCTTCCGCCTTCGGGCGGACCTTCGGCGGTTTCCGCGCTGCGCAGCACCGGATAGTTCTCCAGCATGGGCGTCCCGTTCAGCGGCTTCTTGGCGCCGTAATGGCAGGTGGCGCAGGACACCTTCGCCACGTCGCCCTGCGGGCCGAGGCGGTTGTCCGGGAAGATGGGCGTGAGCGGCACCAGATAGTCGTTGTTGACCGCGCGCGCCATGCGGATGCCGTGCCAGGCCGTGACCCGCTGCGGCGGGCTCTCGTCCCAGTCGTTGAAGGCGCGCGAGTTGTGGCAGAAGGTGCAGTTGGCGCCCAGCGACTCCGACATGTGCATCATCAAGGCATAGGTCCACTCGGTGTCCTTGATCGTGCTCTGGTTGCCCGAGGGTCCCACGGTCAGCGTGTGAACGCGGATTTCGCGGTCGCCGAGCAGGTAGTCGCTCAGGTGGTCGTAGGGCAGCGACGTCGTGCCGGCCGACTCGGCGACCACGTTCTGCCCGGCGCGGTAGCCGGCCATGCCGCTGGCCTGGGGCGGCCCGTCGTTGCGGTACCAGACGTTCTCCGGGACGGGCATGCCGCGGTGGCAGGTGTAGCAGTTGACCCCGGTCTGGGCGACGTGCTCCGTCCATTCGCTGTTAATTTCCCAGGTCATCTGGATCATGCGCCGGGCGACGATCTTGGTGTAGACGGAGTCGTCGGCCAGATTTTCCAGGTTGTGGCAGTAGCCGCAGCCCTCTTCCGGCGAGACCCACTCGGTGATCGAGGCCATCAGGTGGTCGAACTGGTCCTGGCTCAGATGACCCAGCACCTGCACGTTTTCGTAGACCTCGGAGGCGCGCGAGCCGGTCGGGTCCGCCTCCCAGGGCTGCTCGGGGATGGCCGCGACGGCGGCCTCGAGCGCGGCCAGCTCCTCGCGGTCCTTGACGAGCACCATGCCCGTCCCCCGGTAGCCGACCTGCTCGGTTTCCACCGGCGGCAGGTCCCAGCCGGCGGTGCCGATCATCGCGATCGTCAAAAGAGCGGCGATGCCGACGCCGACGGGTGCCCAGAAGTTCATTGCATTCCTCCCATCGCCGGATCGACGACACCGGGATTGACGTCCGGATAGGGCGCCACGATGCCGTGACGGATGCCCCAGAGGTACCAGTTGTCGACCACCGTGCCGGTCAGCAGGATGCCGATGCCCCCCGTCAGAGTGGTCAGGACCGCGAACCACCAGGCCCAGCGGTGGATCGACTCCATGGTGGCGTTGAAGCCCATAGTCCAGCGCCAGAACAGGGCGGCGCGCTCCGAAGCGGTACCGCGGTCACTGATCTGCTCCAGCTCGCGCTCGCCGCCGTAGCGGGTCACGGCGAGGATCGTCGCGCCATGCATGGCAAAGAGCAGAGCCGAGCCGTAGAGGAAGACGATCGAGAGGCAGTGGAAGGGGTTGTAGTAGAGGTTGCCGTAGCGGATCGAGAACGCCGTGGTCCAGTCGAGGTGGGGGAAGATCCCGAACGGCACCGCCTCGCTCCAGCTTCCCATCATAAGCGGGCGGATGAAGCCGAGCACGAGGTAGAGAAAGATCGCCGACGCAAAGGCCCACGCGACATGGGTCCCCATGCCGAGGGCACGCGCGCGACGGTAGGTGCGCACCCACCACAGCAGGATCGACGCGGTCAGGAAGAAGCCGGCGATCAGCCACCAGCCGCCCTCGTCGAGCGGCGGCAACACGGTCAAGCCGTACTCGGCCGGCGGCGGCTCCAGCGCGAGCCAGGGCAGCTGCCGTACGAACTGGATCGGATCCCAGCCGACCGAGGCCCACATGTTGAGACCGATGATCTCGAATGCGATGAAGCCGAAGACGAGCGAAAGAAAGCCGGTATAGCCGAGGTAGATGGGCCCGATCTGGGCGTTGCCGATCTTGCCGATCCAGTACGAGAAGAAGGGCTTGCCGCTGCGCGGCGAATCGCCCTGGGGCAGGGCGACGCCGTAGTCGGGCGCCGCGCGGACCTGCACCGCCGTGAAGATGTTCTGATATTCCGCCATCGAACGTGCCCCCTATGACCAGATCGGCAGGTTGAGCCACCAGTTCCACCACTCGGGCCAGCCACGGTTCCAGAACGGGCCGCTGATCACGATGCAGACCGCACTCCAGAATCCCGCAGACAGCGCAAGGAACAGCCCGAGCCGGTGGATGCCCAGGGTGCCGATCGAATAGCCGATGGTGTCGCGGAAGAAGGTGTCCTCGGACTCCGGCGTCTTCATCCGCTCGCCCGGCGCCGGGTTGGCGGCCGACAGGACGAGAGACCCGTGCAGCGCCAGCGCGAAGGCGGTCGTGAAGAAGAAGCTGACCGCGATCATGTGCGCCGGGTTGTAGTGGAAATGCAGATATTGGTAGCCGACGTTGGAAACCCAGTCGAGATGGCTGAAGATCCCGTAGGGAAAGCCGTGCCCCCAGGCGCCCATCAGGAGCGGCCGGATGACCACCAGCGTGACGTAGGCGAAGATCGCGATGCCGAAGGCGAAGGGCACGTGCAGGCCGATGCCCAGCTTGCGGCAGATTTCGACCTCGCGCAGCGCCCAGGAGACGAAGGCACCGATCGCGCAGATCGTGATGATCTGCCAGAGGCCGCCCTCCTGCAGCGGCGCCAGAGCCAGCCCGTAGCTGATGTCGGGCGGCGCGATCGAGATGCGCCAGATGTTCCAGGTCGGGCCGAGTGCGGCGCCATAGACGATGAGCGCGGTGCCCAGGGCCGTGAAGAAGATCGTCGTGACCCCGAAGAATCCGACGTAGAAGGGGCCGACCCAAAAGTCGAACAGATCGCCCCCGATCAGCGTGCCGCCGCGGACACGATACTTTCTTTCGAAACTGAGCAACGCCATCGCGCTATCCTCCGCCTTGAAGCGGTCCCACCGTCCGGAAACGACAACAGTTCCGGCCGCGCGCTTGGCAGCGGGCGGAGGACAGCGGCAGCCGTCCCCCGCCCCGCTGCCAGTGCGCTAGCCGATCATCCTGCGATCGACCACGGTCGCCGCCGGCGCCGGATCGAGGAGCGAAGCCGAACGGTTCGGTCCCTCGAGCCAGTTGAAGCGGTCCGTGCTGAGCAGGATGAAGTGGATCAGCAGAGCGAGAACGAACAGAAAGGTGAACAGTGCGACCAACGCTCTGCGCGGATCGAAGAGAAGCCAGATCTTCCACATTTTCTTCTCCTCCCAGCTTCGCTAGCCGACCAAGGGCGTGACGAAGGTCGAGGCGTATTTCACGCCATCGATCAACGACGAATAGCCCTCCGGCCCCGGCAACCACGGCCGCCAGATCCACGCCAGAATGTGCGCAATGATCGCGACGACCATGAAGCCGATGAAGCTGCTCATGAAGATCCCGTGGAACTCCTTGGCTTCGCCTTCGGTCAAACCGGACAGACTGCCCGATCTATCCCCATTAGCCATACAAAGGACCTCCGATTTCGGGCCTTACGGCAGTTACCGCAGAAATCCCCTGCGGCAAGGATGACCGCAGCCGCCAGGCGACCGCGGCCGGTTTCCGTCCGGCGGACCGGACGAAACGGGTCTGCGCTATCCCATGAACGCGAAGGGGATAGCGATGCTCGCCGCGGCCTTGGCCTCGGCGATGATCGAGCGGTCGCCGCCGGCGCCGACGAGCTGCGGCCGCCAGGGTCGCGGCAACAGCCGGACCGCGGCAACGACGACCAGGAAGAAGCCGAAACTGACCGCGTAGAGCAGACGGAACTCCCGCTCCTCGGCGCGACGCGCGCGCAGGCGCGCCGAAGCCGGCGATGCCGCAGATGCCATTGTCATGCGTTCCTCCAGGTTGCGGTCGGGCGGGTTGCGGTCGGGCGACCGGGTGCGCGACCTTCCGACCATTCGACGTCGAGGGCGCAGCCGTACGGACAGGAGCTCGGTCAGGTCCGTCGCGGCCGCGTTGTGGGGTGACAGTTCGACGCTCATGCGGCCCGCCCTTCCATGATGCTGCGCCGGCTGCGCTCGATTCGCTCGAGGGTCACGCGCGATTCGCCGGCCGCGCGGGCGTCCTGTTCCGCGGCGTCGCGCAGGCGCTTGGCCGCGGAAATGCGCACCAGCACCGGCTGCGCTGCCACGATGCGGTCGAACACCGATTTCGCCTCTTCGTCCCAGGGCAGCTCGGCATGGAGCCGCCCGGGCGTCGGCTCGACCGCGTCGAGCTGCGTCCCGAGCGGCAGGATGTGGAAGAGCGCGTCGAAGAGGGCATTGCAGACCTCCTGCACCGTATAGCTCGCGCCGGCATAGCCCATGAAGGGCGTGCCGGTGTGGCGGCGGATGATCGCGCCCGGGAACGAGGCCGGCACGAAGATCGCGCGCCCGCCGATCTCGGCCAGGTACATGCGCTCGTTGTAGCTCCCGAACAGGACCAGCGGCGTCTTCTCGCGCACCAGCCGACGCACCTCGTCGTTGTCCGGCTTGACGCCGGCGCGGCGTGCCACGGCGAAGTTGCACGGCAGGCCCATCTCCTCCTCGAGGAAGTGGCGCAGACCGCGCGCATAGGTCTCGCTGGCCACGATCCCGAAGCTGGCCGTGCCGAAGAAGTCCTGCGTCACCGACCGCCAGAGATCCCAGAGCGGCTTGATCGTGGTGTGCTTCTCCCGCTCGATGAAGGGCTCGGGATCGAGCCCCAGCAGCTCGCCGAGGCTGTGCAGGAACTTGGTGGTCGAGTGCAGGCCGATCGGCGCCTGCAGGTAGGGCCGCTCGAGCGCCTCGCACAGCAGCCGGCCGAACTCGCGATACATGCAAACGTTGACCTCGGCGTCGACCAGCCGCGGC
>CAZDBC010000106.1:0-8775 GCA_964503295.1 uncultured Kiloniellaceae bacterium
GGGCACCCCCGACGCCGGCGCCTTCTGGCGCGTCATCGGCCAGCACAAGGCCGGCGTGATGTTCACCGCGCCGACCGCGATCCGCGCGATCCGCCAGCAGGACCCGCACGGCGCGCTGATCAAGGACTATGACCTCGCGAACTTCCGCGTTCTCTTTCTGGCCGGCGAGCGCTGCGATCCCGACACCCTCGTCTGGGCCCGGGACAAGCTCGGCGTGAAGGTGATCGATCACTGGTGGCAGACCGAAACCGGCTGGTCGATCGCCGCCAACTGCCTGGGCATCGAGGAGCTGCCGGTAAAGCCGGGTTCGCCGACCCGCCCGGTGCCCGGCTGGGACCTCAAGGTGCTGGGCACCGATGGCCACGAGCTGCCGCGCGGCGAGATCGGCGCCATCTGCGGCAAGCTGCCGATGCCGCCGGGCTGCGCGCTGACCCTGTGGAACGCCGACGACCGCTTCAAGGAGACCTACCTCTCGGAGTTCCCCGGCTACTACGAAACCGGCGACGCCGGCCTGATCGACGAGGACGGCTACGTCCACGTCATGGCGCGCACCGACGACATCATCAACGTCGCCGGCCACCGCCTCTCGACCGGCGCGATCGAGGAGGTGCTGGCCTCGCACCCGGATGTCGCCGAATGCGCGGTGATCGGCGTGCACGACCCGCTGAAGGGCCAGCTGCCGGTCGGCTTTCTGGTGTTGAACGCGGGTGTGACCAACGACAAGGTTGTGGATGAGGTGATCAAGCTGGTGCGCGAGCGCATCGGCCCGGTCGCGGCGTTCAAGTCAGCGACCGTGGTCGAGCGTCTGCCCAAGACGCGCTCGGGCAAGATCCTGCGCGCCACCATGCGCCAGATCGCCGACGGCGAGGAGTACAGAATGCCGGCAACGGTCGACGACCCGGCCATCTTCGACGAGATCGCCAGGTCGCTGGCCGCGATCGGCTATCCGCAGCAGGGCGGGTCCGCGGGCAGGGCCGCTCCGGGATCGACAGGCAAGGAGAGATGATGCGTCTCGAGGACCAGGTTGTCGTTGTTACCGGCGCGGCGGCGGGCATCGGCCTTGCCTGCGCCCAACGCTTCGCCGCCGAGGGCGCCAAGGTGGTGCTCTCCGACATCGATGCCGGGCGCGGCGAGGACGCCGCGGCGGCCCTGCGCACCGCCGGCGGCCAGGCGCACTTCATCGCCTGCGACGTCGGCGACAAGGCGCAGGTCGAGGCGCTGATCGCCGGCGTGGTCGAGGCCTACGGCCGGCTCGACTGCGCCGTCGCCAACGCCGGCATCGTCCACGCCTGCGATTTTCTGGAGCTCGAGGAGTCCGACTTCGACCGCGTGATCCGGGTCAACCTCAAGGGCGTGTTCCTGACCGGCCAGGCGGCGGCGCGCCAGATGGTGCGCCAGGGCCGGCGCGAAGACGGCACGGCGGGCACCATCATCAACATGTCGTCGGTCAACGCCGTGATGGCGATCCCGGCGATCACGCCCTACGTGGTCGCCAAGGGCGGGGTCAACCAGCTCACCAAGGTCATGGCGCTGGCGCTCGTCGACAAGGGCATCCGCGTCAACGCGATCGGGCCCGGCTCGATCGAGACCGAGGTCTTCAAGTCCGTCGCCAACGACAAGGCGGCGCTGTCCAAGATCCTGTCGCGCACGCCGATGGCGCGGGTCGGCCGGCCCGAAGAGGTTGCCGGGGTCGCTGTCTTCCTGGCCGGACCGGATTCGAGCTACATCACCGGCCAGACCATCTACCCCGACGGCGGTCGCCTCGCGCTCAACTACACGGTGCCGGTGCCGGACCTCGACTGACATCGCACGGCCCGCCGGGCGGTCACGGCGTTTTGACTGCCACGTGGACGACGGACGGAGGTACGGTCCCCGAAGAGCGCGGCGCCGCGCGCGAGTCGAGTGGAACGTCTTGCGGGACGAGGAATGCCGAAATCGAGATCCAAACGCGCGAAAGCCGCATCGTCCGGCCGCCCGCTGGCCTGGGGCGGAACGGCCAAGGCGGGCGACCGCCGCTGGAACTATCTTTTGGCGGTGGCTCTTGTCGCGGCAGTCGGCTACGGCGGCTTCGCGTGGTGGGAGTCCGCCCGAAGCGAGGACGCCTTCCTCGCCCTCGCCGAACAGGGCCGGGAGCGGCTGCAAGCGGTCGAATCGCTTCCCTCGAAAGGACGCGACCATCTCTCTCCCGGGCAGACCTACAGCTACGCGAGCCAGTTCCCGACTTCGGGGCCGCACGACCCGACGCCCACGCCGCCCGGCTTCTACCGGAGCCGGCAACGTCCCACTCAACTGGTTCACGCCCTCGAGCACGGCAACATCGTGGTCTACTACGATCGGCCGGGCGCGGAGGTGATGGCGCAGCTCGAAGACTGGGCGAAGCTCTACGATGGACAGTGGTCCGGCCTGGTGGTTACGCCCGGCCGCGGCCTTGATTCGAAGATCGTCGTGACCGCCTGGACCAAACGGCTCGAACTGGCGACCTTCGATCCGGCGTCGGCGGCGGCCTTCATAGATGCCTATCGCGGCCGCGGGCCCGAGCACCCTGTCAGGTGAGCGACCACGCCGTCGCGGCGATCATCGCCGGGAATGAGAGCTTTCGGAGGTATCGATCCGCTGCGACCGGGTCAGCGGAGCTCGCTCCGTGCCCTGCCACGGCCGCCAGCCGCAATCGTCAGCCGCTTCAGCGGTTGTTGTCGCCCGGCAGGCCGAAGCCGGCGAGTGGCGAGGCGGCCGGCTCGGGCTGCGGCTTGGGCGGCGTCTCGCCCGACTTGGCCGCCGTCTTGCGCGCCTTTTCCACCGCCGCGTTGAGGTCGACCTGACTGCACAGGCCGAGCAGCACGGGGTCGCGCGGCCGGATGTTCGGCGAGTTCCAGTGCGTGCGCTCGCGAATTGCGCTGATCGTCGTCTTGGTCGTGCCGATCAGCTTGGCGATCTGGGAATCCTTGAGCTCTGGGTGGTGGCGCAACAGCCAGGAGATGCCGTCGGGCTTGTCCTGGCGCTTGGCGACCGGCGTGTAGCGCGGCCCCTTGGTGCGTTTGGCCGGCTCCGGCAGATCCTTGCGCAGCAGCTTGAGCCGCGCCGAAGGATCCTTCTCGCAGCGGTCGATCTCGGCCTTGGTGAGTTGGCTGTTGGCGATCGGGTCCATGCCCTGGATCCCGGTCGCGACCTCGCCGTCGGCTATGCCCTGCACCTCGAGCGGGTGCAGGCCGCAGAACTCGGCGATCTGCTCGAAGGTGAGCGATGTGTTGTCGACCAGCCAAACGGCGGTCGCTTTCGGCATGAGCGGCTGTGCCATGGGTCCTCCTGATCGGCGCCGGTCGCCGGCCCCGACGGGGCCGCGACGTCGCCCGGTGGTTCGCTTGAAGCAAGGCGCCGAACCCGCCGCCCGTGACGGGATCGGCAGGTCGGCGCGCGAAGCTGACGGCGCGTTCAGATACCCTGGATGTGGGGCCGGGCCAAGCCCCAATAAAGCCCTTCCGGCAAATTCGGCGGGCGCGGCACGGCTGGCGCCCTTGGGCCGGTCGGCTCCAGCGGCTAGACTGAGATCCGGAGGAACGAGCCCCTCGGGAGGCGCCGCATGGATCCTGAAGACCTCGAACCGCGCAAGCCGATCGCCAAGCCCCAGGATCTCGACGCCATGGGCATCGAGGATCTGGAGGCCTATCTGGCCGAGCTCGATGCCGAGGCCGAGCGCGTCAAGGCCAAGATCGACCACAAGAAGCGCTATCTCGCCGGCGCCGCCGGCCTGTTCAAGACCTGACGCCGGCCCGGCGCCGGCCGCGGCCGGCGCTCTCGTCGCGCGGTGCGGCGAGACGTTTCTCCAGGGTGAGTTCGTAGGGCCGAAAGCCCCAGGCTTCGTAGGCCGCGCGGGCTGCGGTGTTATTCGCCAGCGTGCCGATCTGTATCTGGACGAGGCCGAGGGCACGGAAGTGTCGCTCGGCTTCGGCCAGCAGTCGGCGTCCGACGCCCCGGCCGCGCGTTTGGGGTGTGACGAAGAGGTCGGAGACATAGCCGAAGCGGCGGTCGGAGGCCACGATGTAGCTTTCCGCCTCGTCGACGAAGCACACCAGCATGCCGACCGGCCGGCCGTCCGCCTCCGCGACCAGCAGTCGCCCTTCGTGGCGCGCCACGAGACGCTCCAGCAGGGCGAGGTGGCTGTCCGCCATATCCGTGCCCGGCCGCCGGTTTGCGTTAATCTGCCGTTCGTGGTCCTGCAACGCAGCCGTCATGGCGAGCAGTGCGTCGCGGTCGGCCGGAACCGCGTCGCGCACCGTGACGGCATCGCTTGCCCCAGGGTCTTTTGCGCCGATGTCGCGGCGGCTCATCGGGCGGCCACCGGGTCAGCGCCGACCGGGCAGGCGCCGGGCCCGCAGGTAGAGCAGCCAGCCGATCGGCCCGAGCAGGAGCACGACCACGAACCAGCCCCAGCGCGGGCCGAGTGGGCAGCGGCTGCCCGGCGGCGGCGCCCAGGGTCCGCTGCGCGGCGAGAGCGCGACGTGGGCAAGCGGCAGGAGGAACCCGAAGAGCAGAATCGCCCATGCGATGATCTGGGCTTGGGTCCCACCGCTCATCGTCTTGCCCGCCTGACCGTGAATCGCTTCGCCGCCGCTGCGGTTTGCCATCGCCGCGAAGGCCTCTAGTCTGGCGCAAGCCCGCCGGCTGCACCAGCCGTTCGTCACGCCCGAATCGATGCCCGGAAACCGCGATGCAGACCGTGTTCGAGATCGTGCTGCCGCTCTTTGCGCTGGTCCTCTGCGGCTATCTGCTCGGGCGCGGCCGCTGGATGGGCGAGGCGGGCATCGCGGGGATCAGCAGCTTCGTTTTCTACCTCGCCGTTCCGGCGCTGCTGTTCCGCGCCATGGCGCGCGGTCCCGAGGCCTTCGACCTCGACATCGTGCTCGCCTACTTCAGCGGTCTGCCCGTCGTCTTCCTGGCCGCGGTCGCGCTCAGCCGATTGCTCTTTCGCCGCCCGGCCGAGGAACAGGTGCTCATGGGCATGGGCGCGATCTTCTCGAACACCGTGCTGCTCGGCATTCCGCTCGTCTTCACCGCGTTCGGGGAGGCCGGCGGTCTCAAGCTGATGAGCGTAATCGCCTTTCATGCGGTCATCATCCTGCCGGCCATGACCTTTCTGGTCGAACTGGCCCGCGGCAGCCGGGGCGGCTGGCGTGGCTCGACCCTGGCCAGCCTGCGTGCGCTGGGCGGCAACCCGATCATCCTGGCGCTGGTCCTCGGCATCGCCTACGGCGCGACCGGCTGGCCCCTGCCGCGCGCGCTCGATCGCTTCACGGAGTTGCTGGGCGGCGCGGCGGCGCCTTGCGCGCTCTTTGCGCTCGGCGCCTCGCTGACCGGCTTTCGGCTCGGCGGCGACCTCAAGGAGGTCGCCGCCGTGACCTCTCTGAAGCTCGTCCTGCACCCGCTGGTCGGTGCGGTCCTCGCGTACTGGGTTTTCGACCTGCCGCCGCTGTCCGCCGCGGTGGCGGTCGTCACCGCGGCGCTGCCGAGCGGCGCCAACGTCTTCATCCTGGCGCGTCACTACAATGTCTATCTGGCGCGATCCGCCTCCGCCGTCCTGATCTCGACCGCGGTCTCGGTAGTCACCCTGACGATTTTAATTGCCCATCTCAGGGCGCCCGGCTAGCAGGTGGCGGCGACGCGAAGGCAACGAGGGGAGATCGCGGAACCATGATGCTCAAAGGCAAGGTCGCCGTCGTTACCGGCTCGACCAGCGGCATCGGCAAGGCCATCGCCGAGGGACTGGCGAAGGAAGGCTGCCGCGTCATGCTCAACGGTTTCGGCGACGCCGCCGAGATCGAGCGCGACCGCGCGGCGCTGGCCGAACGCTTCGGTGTCGAGGTGCGCTACAGCGCCGCCGACATGTCGAAGCCCGACGAGATCGCACAGATGATGCGCGCGGCGGCGGAGGAGCTCGGCCCGGTCGACATCCTGGTCAACAACGCCGGCATCCAGGTCGTCTTCAATATCGAGGATTTCCCGGTCGAACGCTGGGATGCCGTGATCGCGATCAATCTGTCGTCCAACTTCCATACCATCCGCCATGCGGTCGCGGGCATGAAGCAGCGCGGCTGGGGCCGGATCATCAACGTGTCGTCCGCGCATGGCCTGTCCGCCTCGCCGCAGAAGTCCGCCTACGTCGCGGCCAAGCACGGGGTCGTCGGCCTGACCAAGGTGGTGGCCCTGGAAACCGCCGGCACCGGCGTCACCTGCAACGCGATCTGCCCCGGCTGGGTGTTGACCCCGCTGGTCGCAAAGCAGATCGAGGACCGCGCCAAACAGAAGGGCACCAGCTTCGAGGAGGAGAAGCGCGCCCTGGTCGGCGAGCGTACGCCGACCAAGGAGTTCGCCACGCCCGAGCAGGTCGCCGGCCTCGCCGTCTTCCTCTGCTCGCCGGCGGCCGACCAGATCACCGGCGCGCCCATCTCGATCGACGGCGGCTGGATGGCGCAGTAGGGGCCGGCAAAGCAGGTACTGTGTCCTTAATGTCACCCAGATGATGAGATTAGGGTCTCGCTAACCGCGAAATGAAGGTTTGCGTTAACCATTCTTTAGGAAATGCCGTATACAAGTGAATGCGGTGCTACGGGATCCTTCCCCGGGCCCCGGAGCACCGTTCGGATCTTTATCCGTTCCTTGTAACGCCTCCCTGTAAACTTGCCGCCGGTTCGCCGGCGGCTTTTTTCTTGGCGTCCGCTCAAGTGCTCCCGCCTGCGTCACCAGTGCGCTCCGCGCAATGACCCTTCTGTTAATGATTCATTTCTTGACCATTTGCGGGGGTCTGCATAAGCTCGCGGTCGGCAAGTTGACAGGGAACGCATACAAGGAAAGGGCCACGATCCCCGGATCGAAGGCCCTCTCTTTTTGCCAGATTTTCAAGCATTTGAGACCTTCCTGCGGGCCGGCCGGCAGGCCGGCTTGCGGCACTTCGTCGGCTGTATCCGGCACTTCGATCGGCTAAGCTGGCGCGCCGCGACCGCCGCCGGAGACCGCGCCATGGCCGACCCCAAGTTCCTCAAGTTCGACACCCTCAGCCTGCACGCCGGACAGCGCCCGGACCCGGCGACCGGCGCCCGCGCGGTGCCGATCTACCAGACCACCTCCTATGTCTTCCGGGACAGCGACCAGGCCGCGGCGCTGTTCAACCTGGAACGCGCCGGCCACATCTACAGCCGCATCTCCAACCCGACGGTTGCCGTGCTGGAGGAGCGCATCGCCGCCCTGGAGCGCGGCGTCGCGGGCCTGGGCACCGCCTCCGGCCATGCCGCGCTGTTCCTGGCCGTCGCCACGCTGATGGGGCAGGGCGGGCACATCGTCGCCTCGGGCTCGCTCTACGGCGGCAGCATCAACCTCTTCCGCCACACCCTGCCGCGCTTCGGCATCGCCACCAGCTTCGTCAATCCGCGCGACCTGGCGGGCTTCCGCGCCGCGATCCGCCCGGAAACCCGCCTCGTCTTCGCCGAGATCATCGGCAATCCGGGGCTCGAGGTGATCGACCTGCCGGCGCTCGCCGAAATCGCCCACGCGGCTGGCCTGCCGGTGCTGATCGACGCCACCTTCGCCACGCCGGCGCTCTGCCGGCCGGTCGAGCTGGGCGCCGACCTGGTGCTGCATTCGGCGACCAAGTGGCTGGGCGGGCACGGTCTCGCGATCGGCGGCCTGCTGGTCGACGGCGGCCGCTTCGACTGGGAGGCGAGCGGCAGATTCCCGACCCTGACCGAGCCCTACGCCGGCTACCACGGCATCGACTTCGCCGAGGAGTTCGGGCCGCAGGCCTTCGCCGTGCGCGCGCGCACCGAGGGCCTGCGCGACTTCGGCGCCGCCATGAGCCCGCAGACCGCCTTCTACATCCTGCAGGGCATCGAGACCCTGCCGCTGCGCATGGAGCGGCACATGGCCAACACCCACCAGGTGCTGGAGTTTCTGCAGGGCCACGAGGCGGTCGGCTGGGTGCTGCACCCGGATTTGCCCGATCACCCGGACCACGCCCTGGCGCGCCGCCTGCTGCCCAAGGGGGCCGGCGCCATCGTCTCCTTCGGGATCAAGGGCGGACGCGCCGCCGGCAGCCGCTTCATCGAGAGTTGCCGCCTTGCCTCGCACCTCGCCAACGTCGGCGACGCCAAGACGCTGGTCATCCACCCGGCGAGCACCACCCACTCCCAGATGGAGCCGGACGAGCTCGCGGCCGCCGGCGTCGGCGAGGACATGATCCGCCTGTCGGTCGGCCTTGAGGACCCGGCCGACATCGTCGAGGACCTGCGCCAGGCGCTGCGCGCATCCCAGAAGGCCTGATCGCTTCCGCATGGGGGGCAGCGGGGCATGAATCTCGAGGTCGACGGCAAGGTCGTCTTCGCCGGCACCGGCGGGCGGCCCTTCGATCCGGCGCTGCCGGCGCTCGTGTTCCTGCACGGCGCCGGCATGGACCATAGCGTCTGGGCGCTGCAGAGCCGCTACTTCGCGCACCGGGGCTGGGCCGTACTAGCCTTTGACCTGCCCGGTCACGGCCGCTCGGCAGGCCCGGCGCTGCCCGAAGTCGCCGCCATGGCCGACTGGCTGTCCGCGGCGCTCGACGCCGCCGGCCTGGCGCGGGCCAGCGTGGTCGGCCACTCCATGGGGGCACTGGTCGGGCTCGAGGCCGCGGCCCGCCATCCCGAACGGGTCGAGCGCCTGGCCCTGTGCGGTGCCGCGGCCGCCATGCCGGTGCATCCCGACCTGCTGGCCGCTGCGGCAGCCGGCGAGGCGGCCGCCGCCGGGCTGATC
>CAZDBC010000107.1:0-8774 GCA_964503295.1 uncultured Kiloniellaceae bacterium
CGGAAATCGATGCCATTGTGGTCGGGGGAGGTCAGCGTGCCGCAGGTGTGATCACGCAGCGCCGGTCCTGGATCGTGGTCGATGTACTTCTGGATGCTGCAGAGGCTCTCGAAATCGCACTCGACCGGTACCTCCAGCCGAAGCTCCGCGGCGTGAGCCGGCCAGGCTGCGCACAGGGCGATTATCAGAACAGCCCGCAGGACGATACGACGCCTCCGTGGCAGGGCGCCGGCTCCGCTCCTCGAACGGCTCATGCCGACTTGCTTTGCCGCTGCTCCAGCCGCACGACCGTCACGCGATTGCCGTGGGCACTGAGCGCCACCCGCCCGTGCTTGAGGTCAAGCGCTTCCGATCCGAACACCTCGCGCCGCCAGCCGGCCAGCGCCGGCACCGGCGCCTTGTCGTCGGCCGCGATCAATTCGAGGTCGGCGACGTTCGCGACCAGCTTCTGTGCCACGCCGTGCTCCTCGCACTTCATCTTCAACAGGACCTTGAGCAGGTCGATAAGGGGCGCCAGGCCGCTCGGCAGCTCGGGCTTGGGCTTGACCTGCGGGCACTGGTCATCCGGCACGGCGAGGCCTGCCTTGACCGCATCGATCAGGGCGCGACCGATCCGTCCGTTGGCGACGTCGCGCGACAGCCCGCGGGTGCGCGCGAGGGCATCGGGCGAGGTCGGCCGATGGGCCGCAATGTCGAGAAGCTGTTCGTCTCGCAGAACCCGGTTGCGCGGCACGTCACGACGCTGCGCCTCGCGTTCCCGCCAGGCAGCAACTTCGCGCACGATTGCCAGGAAGCGCGGCTCGTGCGAGCGCAGCTTGATGCGACGCCAGGCGAGCTCTGGTTCGAGCTGATAAGTCTCAGGGGTGGTCAGGACCGCCATTTCCTCGGCGAGCCAGCCCGAGCGGCCGGTGCGCTCCAGTTCCTCTCTGAGTTTCAGATAGATGTCGCGCAGATGCGTGACGTCGGACAGGGCGTAGCTGAGCTGGCGTTCGGTCAGGGGGCGGCGCGACCAGTCGGCGAAACGCGAAGACTTGTCGATGCGCGCCCCGACCAGCTTGCGCGCCAGCGTGTCGTACCCCACCGAATCGCCGAAGCCGCAGACCATCGCGGCCACCTGCGTGTCGAAGATCGGCAGCGGCAGGTGGCCCATGGACTGGTAGAAGATCTCCATGTCCTGGCGCGCCGAGTGAAAGACCTTGAGGACCCGGAGGTTGCTCAGCAACTCGAAGAGCGGCGCCAGATCCAGCCCCTCGGCAAGGGTGTCGATTGCCGCCACCTCGTCGGGGCCGCCGATCTGCACCAGGCAGAGCTTGGGCCAGAAGGTGGTGTCGCGCAGGAACTCGGTATCGACGGTGACGAAGGGGGCCGCGGATTGGCGGGCGCAGAACTCGGCCAGGGCCTTGCTGTCGTCGATGAGCGTCATCAACCACGGCTATACACGCAAAACGGCTGCGATTAAAGCGGTCCGCGCCTAGCCCCCCAAGGACCGCCCGGTGGTGCCGAGGCGCCGGCTCCGACCCTTGACAAAGCCGCCCGATGGATGCCTTTTGCGGCGCGTCTTGCCGCCTGGGCAAGTCGCTGGCAGGCGCTCGGCAGGGCCGCGGCGGCGCTTGCGGGGGTCGTTTCTTTTCTCGGGAAGTCACACGCGGATGCATCCTTACCGGACTCACAGTTGTGGCGCGCTGCGCCTGTCCGATGCCGGGGCGCGCGTGCGTCTTTCGGGCTGGATCCACCGGAAGAGGGACCACGGGCAGCTCCTCTTCGTCGACCTGCGCGACTCCTTCGGCATTACCCAATGCGTGATCGACGTCTCGAGCCCGCTGTTCGAGCGGCTCGAGGCGACCCGGCTGGAGTCGGTCATTACGATCACCGGTCCGGTGGTCCAGCGCTCGGTGGAAACCGTCAATCCCGGCCTGCCGACCGGCGAGATCGAGGTTAAGGTGGAGGAGCTGACGGTTCAGGCCACGGCCGAACTGCTGCCGCTGCAGGTCAACGCGGAAGAGGATGCGGGCGAAGACATCCGGCTGCGCTACCGCTACCTCGATCTTCGGCGCGAGAAGATGCAGCGCAAGATCCGATTGCGCAGCGCCGTCATCGCCTCGATTCGCCGACGCATGATCGAGCAGGGCTTCACCGAGTTCCAGACGCCGATCCTGACCGCAAGCAGCCCCGAAGGCGCCCGCGACTATCTCGTGCCGAGCCGGCTTCACCCGGGCAAGTTCTATGCGCTGCCCCAGGCACCCCAGATGTTCAAGCAACTGCTGATGGTCGCCGGCTTCGACCGCTATTTCCAGATCGCGCCCTGTTTCCGCGACGAGGACAGCCGCGCCGACCGGTCGCCGGGCGAGTTCTACCAGCTCGACTTCGAGATGAGCTTCGTCACGCAGGAGGACGTCTTCGCCGCCATCGAACCCGTCCTTCACGGCCTGTTCGAGGAATTCGCAGCCGGACGCAAGGTCTCGCCCGCGCCCTTTCCGCGCATCCCCTTCGAGACCGCGATGCTCAAGTACGGCGTCGACAAGCCCGACCTGCGCAACCCGATCGAGATCGCCGACGTCACGGAGGCCTTCCGGGATTCCGGATTCGGCATTTTCGCGCGCGCCATCGAGGCCGGAGCGGTCGCGCGCGCCATTCCCGCACCTGGCGCGGCCGCTCAGGCACGTTCCTTTTTCGACAAAATGAACGATTGGGCGCGCGGCGAAGGCGCGGCTGGACTCGGCTACGTCGTCTTCGACGCGGACGGAAACGCCAAGGGGCCGATCGCGAAGAACCTGGATGCGGCGCGGCTCGAGCGCATCCGCGCGCTCGCCGGTCTCAAGGACGGCGACGCCGTCTTCTTCGCGTGCGACAAGGTGCCGGCAGCCCAGAAGCTGGCCGGCCAGGCGCGCATCAAGCTCGGCCAGGACCTCGACCTGATCGCGAAGGACCGCTTCGAGTTCTGCTGGATCGTCGACTTCCCGATGTACGAGCTGGACGAGGACAGTGGCCGGGTCGAGTTCAGCCACAATCCCTTCTCGATGCCGCAAGGCGGGCTCGAAGCGCTGGAAAGCCAGGATCCGCTCACGATTCGCGCCTATCAGTACGACATTGTGTGCAACGGCGTGGAGCTGTCCTCGGGCGCGATCCGTAATCATCTGCCGGAGGTCATGTACAAGGCTTTCGCCATTGCGGGCTATCCGCCCGAAGAGGTGGAAAAGCGCTTCGGCGGCATGCTCTCGGCCCTCAAGTTCGGGGCGCCGCCGCACGGAGGTTCGGCGCCCGGCATCGACCGCATCGTGATGCTGCTGGCCGACGAGCCCAACCTGCGCGAGGTCGTGGCCTTTCCCATGAACCAGCGGGCCGAGGATCTCATGATGGGCGCGCCTGCGGAGGTGCCGCACGAGCGCTTGCGCGAGCTTCACCTGCGCCTTGATCTGCCGCCGGAACTCAAGGACGACGTCGCCCGCTAATGCCCGTTTTATCAGGCTTCCGCGCCACGGGCGCGGAGCCTGAAATGGCTGCAACGCTTTTTTTGTGTCTGTACCAGGCCCCTGCCGTGCCGTCATCGGGCCGTGGCGTCATCGGATTGCCAATGTCGGGGGGCTCGAATAAACTTTTGAGGGCTGGCGCGGCCCACGAAAGAAGGCCTTCCCTGCCGCCAACCACGGCACCTCTCCCCCCGCGCCGTCTCGTGGAACAACAGGATTTCGACCAGCATGTCGCACAGCCCTGACAGCGGATACCGCATGCCGCCCGAGTGGGCGCCGCACAGCCGCTGCTGGATGGCCTGGCCGTGCCGCAAGGATCTCTGGGGCGATCGCCTGGAGGAGGCGCGCACGGCCTATGCCGAGGTCGCCAAGGCGATCGCCGAGTTCGAGCCCGTGACCATGATCGCCAACTCCGACGAGGTTGCGGAGGTCTCTCTCTACTGCGGCGGCGGCGTGGCCTGCGTTCCGGTGCCGCACGACGATTCCTGGATGCGCGACGTCGGCCCGACCTTCGTGTTCGATGCCGCCGGGAGCTTGGCCGGCGTGGACTGGGGTTTCAACGGCTGGGGCGGCAAGTACGAGCCGCACGACCGCGATGCCGAGGTGGCACGACGCATCCTGGAGCGCCTCGAGATCCCGCGGATCGAGACCGACCTGGTCCTCGAGGGCGGTGCCATTCATGTCGACGGCGAGGGGACCCTTCTGACGACGGAACAGTGCCTGCTGAACGAGAACCGCAATCCGGGCATGAGCCGGGCGGATATCGAGCGCGAGCTGCGCAGGCTGCTGGGTGTCGAGAGCGTTATCTGGCTTGGGCAGGGCCTGCTCGACGACGAGACCGACGGCCACGTCGACAATCTTGCGTGCTTCGTCAGGCCGGGCACGGTCCTGGCCATGACCACGGCCGACCGCAAGGATGACAATCACGAGGCGTTGCAAGACAACCTGGCCCGGTTGCGGGCCGCGCGGGACGCGCGCGGGCGTGAGCTGGAGATCATCGAGCTGCCGCAGCCCAAGCGGCGCAAGGGCCCAGATGGCCGACGGCTGGCCCTTTCCTACGTCAATTTCTATCTCGCCAACGAGGCCGTCATCGTACCGTCCTTCGAGGATTCGAATGACAAGGCGGCGCTGGAGGCAATTGCGCGCTGTTTCCCCGGCCGCAAGGCGATTCAGATCGGTGCCAGCGACATCGTGGTGGGCGGCGGCGGCATTCACTGCATTACGCAGCAGCAGCCGGCGCCGGCCTGATCAGGAGCCGTCGTCCTGCTCCGGCGCGATGCGCCAAATGCGTGCATGGTCCGCTTCGCGCGGCGGAACGATGATCCGGATGCGCTCGACGATGCGCAGCGCATCGTCACCACCGGCAAGTGACTCCGGCTCGTCTTCGCGTGCCTCCAGATCGCGTTCGATCGCGAGCAAGGTGTGGACCTTGTGCTCGCAGAGGCTGGCGGCATAGTCGGCCTCGCTGCGTGCCGCGGGAAGGGCGCTCACCAGATCGGGCGCCCCATAAGCCTCGACGAAGTGGCGTGCCAGGCGCTCCACGGTTCGATAGAAGTCGGCCTCCTCGATCTCGGCTACCTCGACCAGCGTGCTGTAGCCGAAACTCTCCGTGCCGAGCCAGGCCGAGCGGAACGCCAGCCGTTGTCTGTCGCTCCAGGTCGAGGGGTCGCCGGTAAAGGAAAAGCTCCCCGGAACCGCCCATTCGCCGGGCGCGGCGGCGCGATCGAAGATACGTGTATCCGACAGGTCGAGTCGTATCGTGCGAGGCAAGCGCATGGCCGGCAGTCTAGCCTTGCACGCCCTCGCGCGTCAGGCCCATCAGCTGACGAGAACGGGCCTTTTGTCGCGGTACAGCGCCTGATCGGCCTTGAACAGAAGCCCGTCGACCGTACTGCCGGCGTCATAGACGGCCCAGCCGAGCGATGCGCGGATGGGGATGGTTCGTCCCTGCCAGGGCACCTCCGTGCCGGTCAGGGTGGCGCGCAGCTTGTCCGCCAAGCGGTCGCCGAGCCCCGTCGGCGTGTTCGTCAGCAGAACGCCGAACTCGTCGCCGCCGAGGCGGGCGAGATAGTCCATCGGGCGGGTGTTGCGGGCGAGCACGTGGGCAGTCGTGCGCAGGACGGCGTCGCCGGCCGGATGCCCGCAGCTGTCGTTGATTGCCTTGAAGTGGTCCAGGTCGCACAGCAGCAGGAGTCCCGTCTCATCGAGCCGCGCGCTGCGATCCAGGGCGCGTCTGATCTCGACCTCGAAGCCGCGGCGGTTGAGCAGCCCGGTCAGGGGGTCGGTGCTCGAGAGGGCTTCGAGAGCGCGTATCCTGGCGCGCTGCTCCGCAACGGTCTGCTCGGTCAGGGCGGCCGCCTCGAGCAGGTCCCGCCACAGCGCTCGCGCTTGGGAAGCCTGGCTGTCACCCATCGCGGTCCTCAGCCTTTCGACCAGGGCGACCAGCCCGCTCGCCTCGGGCCCCTGCGGATGGATCAGGCTGGTCTGCAGCAGGTCACCGCGCAGGAACGTCAATGTCATGGATCTGCAATCCCGAAGAAGGTTCCGTCACGCGGGTCGACGCAAGAAGGATGCCAGGGGCGGTGCCATGCCAGACCTGCGCCGGCCGGCGCGACGGCTGGGCAGATCGTGCCGGTCAGGCAGCTTGTGCCGGGTCGAGCTGGCTTCGGTAATTCGTTGATTACCTTAACATCCGGGTGCCGGACTGATGATCGGGTCGCCGTCCGGCGCTTGTCCCCTCAAAGCGCGTTGGGCGGCTCCTTGCCGGCGAAGAGGGCATCGAGGTTGTCGAGGCAGGTGAAACCCATGGCATCGCGGGTCTCCACGGTGGCGCTGCCCAGGTGCGGCAGCAGGAAGGTATTGGGAAGCTCCAGATAGCGCGGATCGACGTTGGGTTCGCCCCTGAAGACGTCGAGCCCCGCGGCCCCCAGCCGTCCCGATCGCAGCGCATCGATCAGGGCATCGTCGTCCACGACGTCCCCGCGCGAGGTGTTGACGACGATGGCGCCTTGCGGCAGCAGGCCGATGCGCCGCTTGTCCAGAAAATTGACTGTCTCCGGCGTCGCCGGACAGTTGAGCGACAGGAAGTCGCAAAGCGGCAGCATCTCGTCGGGGTCGGCGTGATAGATCGCGTCCTTCTCGAGCTCGGCCGGCAGGCGGCTGCGATTGCTGTAATGGATCTTCATCTCGAAGCCGCGGGCGCGCTGCGCCAATGCACGCCCGATCCGGCCCATGCCGAATATGCCCAGCCGTTTTCCGGTGACATGCGTGCCCAGCAGTTGCGTCGTCGTCCAGCCGGTCCAGCGCCCTTCGCGCAGCATCGCGGCGCCCTCCTGCGCCCTTCGGGCGGCGCCCAGCAGGCACAGAATGGCAATGTCGGCCGTCGCGTCAGTGAGCACGTCGGGCGTGTTGGTGACCGCCAGGCCGCGGGCCCTGGCCGCCTCGACGTCGATGTGATTGTAACCGACCGAGAAGGTGGCGACGATCTTCACGCTGTCGGGCAGCCGGGCGATCGTCTCTGCATCGAACCGTTCGCTCCCGGTGCAGATGATGCCGTCGCAACCGGCCGCGGATTCGAGCAGCTCTTCGGTCGAGAGAATGCGATCCTCTTCGTTGAGCCGGGCGTCGTAGTCGCGGACCAGCCGGGCGGTGACGGCGGGCGGCAGGCGGCGGGTCGCGAGAATCTTCGGTTTGTCTGTCATGTCGGCCCCCTCTGTGAAGATCCGCCGCGGCGTCGTCGTCTGCCGGGGCGCGGACGGCGATTCTATGGCCTGGCGCTCGGGTGACAACCATGCAGGGACATGCTACCGAGGCCGCGCGGATTGGCGGGTCGTCCGCAGCGTCCGCCGACGATCGGCCTGCGAAAGGCGCCTTGCCGTTCGAGGCTTTCGCCGCCACGCTGACAGAGGGGACGCGATGACCATTTCCCAGCGCCGCCGCCATCGGCACGCCCGTTTTTCGTTGCGCCGGTCCGGCGTCCGAGGCTGGTGCGCCGTCGCCGCGGCGGCTTTGCCTCTGATGGTGACCGGCGTCCAAGTGGCGGCGGCCCCGACCGTTCCGGCCGACGTTCAACCGCACCGTGCCGTTTACACCATGGAACTGGCGCGGCTGCAGGCCAATTCCGATGTCACGCAGGCCGAGGGCCGCTTCGAGTTCGAGTGGCGCGATCTCTGTCGTGGCTGGCAGATCACCCAGCGCACGCGGCTGGAGGTTGCCTATCGCGACGGGCAGGTGGTCGACTTCGGCTGGGCTCTCAAGTCCTGGGAGGCCAAGGATGGGCGCAGCTACCGCTTCATCATCGACCGTACCGGCGCCGACGGGCTGACCGAACGCGTGCGCGGCGAGGCGGAACTGACCGCGGAGGGCGGCACGGCGCGGTTTCTGGAGCCCGAGCCCTACGAGGTCGAGCTTCCGCCGGAGACGATTTTCCCGACCCAGCACAGTCTCGAGCTGCTTGAGGCCGCGCAGCGCGATGAACTGCCGCTTTGGCGCTGGGTCTTCACCGGCTCGGGCGACGATGGCCTGTTCGGAATATTCGCCGCCCTGATCAAGGAAATGCCGCCTGATGCGCCGGTCGCCCTGGACAGCGAGCTGCTGCGCGATCAGCGCTCGTGGCGGGTTCAGCTCGGCTTCTTCAATCGAGAGGAAGACGGCGGGCCGCCGGACCAGGAACAGGCGCTGCGCGTCTTCGCCAACGGCGTGGTCGATGCTCTCGAGCTCGACTATGGCGACTTCGGCCTGACCGCCACCCTGGTGGAGCTCGAGGCGCTTCCGGCCGATTGTTGACCCGCTTTGCGGCGATCCCCGTCGCTCATTCCGGCCGCTTGGGCCGCCGGATGTCCGACGGCAGGCTTCGCCCCTTCACGACGGCATCGGGACCGAGCCGGGCGCGCAGCGCATCGATCGCCGCCTCGACACGGGCACGCCGCGCCCGGTCGGGCTCGAGCAGATCGGGCAAGTCGGCCTTGTCCGCGTCGCACAGTTCGGCTGCGCCGATTCCGATCAGGCGGAACAGGCGGCCATCGGCCTCCGCGCGCAGGAGCTCGCGGCCGGTCCGGAACAGGCGGTCGGCGAGCTGGGTCGGATCGGTCAGACGGCGGCTCCGGGTCAGGCTCCTGAAGTCGGCCGTCTTGAGCTTCAGCGTCACGGTCTGACCGGCGCGACCGGCGCGCTTGAGGCGCCCGGCAACGGTCTCGCACAAAGGCCAGAGGCGCCGTTCGAGCTCGGCGGCGTCGGCCAGGTCGCGGTCGAAGGTGGTCTCGGCGGAGATCGACTTCGCGGGGGCGTCCGGGTCCACGGGGCGGTTGT
>CAZDBC010000108.1:0-8692 GCA_964503295.1 uncultured Kiloniellaceae bacterium
TCGGCCGACATGCGCTCGGCGCCCGTGGTCCGCATCGGCGACGTGCGCGCCCTGCGCGCGCGCCAGTTCCAGGAGGACGCAGGGCCGCTCGCGCACCCCGTGCGCCCGGACTCCTACATAGAAATCAACAACTTCTACACGGCCACGGTCTACGAAAAGGGCGCGGAGGTGATCCGTATGCTCCAGACCCTGCTCGGGCGCGAGGGCTTTCGCAGGGGCATGGATCTCTACTTCCAACGCCATGACGGACAGGCGGTTACCTGCGACGACTTCGTCGCCGCCATGGCGGATGCCAACGGCGCCGATCTCGGACAGTTCAAGCTGTGGTACAGCCAGGCCGGCACGCCCCAGGTCGAGGCCGAGGGCCGCTACGATCCGGCGGCCGGCAGCTACGAGCTGACCCTGCGCCAAAATGTGCCCGCGACGCCGGGGCAGTCCGATAAGCGCCCGCTGGTGATCCCCTTTGCCGTCGGCCTGCTCGGGCCGGACGGCGCGCCGCAGCCGCTGCGGCTGGAGGGCGAGACGGAGGCGGTGTCGGACAGCCGAGTCCTGACCCTGACGCGGTCCGAGCAGACCTTCCGTTTCGAGGGACTGACCGCTGCGCCGACGCCCTCGCTGAACCGCAACTTTTCGGCCCCGGTGCGCACGCGCTTTGCCTATGGCGAGGACGAACGGGCCTTCCTGATGGCCCACGACGGCGATCCCTTCAACCGCTGGGAGGCGGGGCAGCAGTTCGCCACGACGCTTCTTCTCGAACACGTCGAGGCCAGAGGCCGGAACGCCGCGCCGGCGCCGGCGGACCCCTATCTGGCTGCTTTGCGCCGGGTCCTGGGCGACGGCGGGCTCGACCGGGCCCTGGTGGCCGAGATGCTGTCCTTGCCGAGCGAGGACTATCTGGCCGACCAGATGGAGACCGTCGACGTCGATGCCATCCACGCGGCGCGCAACGCCCTGCGCCTCGACATCGCCCGCACCCTGAAGGACGAGCTGCTCGCGACCTATCGCAACCAGCGCAGCAACGAGCCCTTCGCGCCGACCGCCGCCCAGGCGGCCCGACGGGCGCTGAAGAACGCCGCGCTCGCCTACCTGGTGCGCCTGCCGGAAGCGGAGATGCACGGCTTGGCGGCCAATCAGTACCGCGACGCCGACAACATGACCGACCGAATGGCCGCGCTGAGCGCGCTCAACGACCTGGAGATCGACGCGCGGCAGGAGGCCCTCGACGATTTCTACGAGCGTTTCCGCCGGGATCCGCTGGTGATCGACAAGTGGCTGTCGCTTCAGGCCACCTCGTCGCTGCCGGGCACGCTCGGGCGGGTGCAGGACCTGCTGTCGCATCCCGCCTTCTCGATCCGCAACCCCAACCGCGTCCGCGCCTTGATCGGCGCCCTCGCCAACGCAAATCCTGTTCGTTTTCATGCGGCCGACGGCGGAGGCTACAGATTTCTCGCCGATCAGGTCTTGCGGCTCGATGAGCTCAATCCGCAGGTCGCGGCCCGCCTTCTGACGCCGCTGGGTCGCTGGCGGCGTTTCGACAGCGGGCGCCAGGCGCGGATGAAGGCGGAGCTGGAACGAATTCTTGCCGCACCGGATCTGTCCCGCGACGTCTACGAGATCGCGGCGAAATCCCTCGGCCGGGAGAGTTGACAACGGGGGCGTCGGACGCGCGCGGCATGTCGGCCGACTGGCCGGGTTTGGTCAGTCCTCGGACCACTTCGGCGCGCGCTTTTCGATGAAGGCGTCGATACCTTCGCGGGCATCGCGCGCCATCATGTTCTCCACCATGACCTTGCTGGTGTGGGCGTAGGCCGCGGCCAGATCCAGTTCCGCCTGACGGTAAAAGGCTTGCTTGCCGATCTTGACCACCCGGCCCGATTTGGCGCGAATGGTCTCGGCAAGGTCCATGACCTCGGCGTCGAGCTGCTCCGACGGGACGGCCTGGTTGATCAGCCCGAAGGAAACGGCCGTTTGCGCATCGATCGTGTCGCCGGTCAGCAGCATCTTCATCGCCACCTTGCGCGGCACGGCCCGCGACAGGGCGACCATCGGGGTCGAGCAGAACAGGCCGATGTTGACCCCGGGCGTGCCGAACCGGGCCGATTCGTCGGCGATCGCCAGATCGCAGGTGGCGACCAGCTGACAGCCGGCGGCGGTCGCGATTCCGTGTACCTTGGCGATGACCGGCTGGCGCAGGCGCGTGACGGTCAGCATCAATCGGCTGCACAGCTCGAAAACCCGTTCGAAGAAGGCGCGGCTGTCGTCGGCGCGCAGCTCCTTCAGGTCGTGACCGGCGCAAAAGCCCTTGCCCGCGCCCTGCACGATGACGGCCTTGATCGACGTATCGGCGTCGATGGACTCGAGTTGCGCCAGCAACTCCGTCATCAGCTCGACCGACAGGGCGTTGTACTGGCGTGGCCGGTTCAGGGTGAGAACTGCGATCCCCGGCCGGTCCTCGCGCAGGACCGGCGGCTGATCCTCCAGGCTGGCTGCGGGCTCTGCTGCCATCTTAGTCTCCACGTCCTCCATGTCTTGTGCGCGGCCCGCGCCCATGAGCGCGTCGCGGACCCGCCAAGCGCCAGGATAACGCGCGCGACCGCCTGTTGTCTGCCGTTCTCCGCGGTCGGGCGTGGGGACAGCGCGCGAGCCGGCTTGCTTGACCCTCCGAACGGCATTGGCAAAAGTGGCGGCGCAAGACCGCAGGCGGAGGAGGGTGGGGGCGGATGGCCCTGATTTCGATCGAGGACATGGCCGAGATCGCGGAGGCCGAGCTGCCGTGGGTCACCATGCTCGGCCTGCGCACCGAGCGCATCGGCGAGGGGCGGGCGAGCGTTCGCCTGCCCTACAAGGGCGAGTTGCTGCGCCCCGGCGGAACGATCAGCGGTCCTGCGCTTATGGGGCTGGCCGACTATGCCATGTACGTGGCCGTACTCTCGGCGATCGGCCGGGTCGAGCTGGCCGTGACCACGAATCTCAACATCAACTTCTTGCGCAAACCGCCACCGCGTGACGTCATCGCGGATGCGCGTTTGCTCAAGGTCGGCAAGCGCCTCGCCTATGGCGAGGTTTTGCTGCACACTGAGGGCGCGCGCGACGGCGGACCGGTCGCGCACGTCACCTCGACCTATTCGATTCCTCCGAACCGCTGACGGGCCGAGTGCTGCAAATCGATGGGTGGACTTGCTCGAGCCCTGATCGCGCTGCTCGCAGTTGCCGCCGCCGGCGGCGCCGGATGGTACTGGTGGCAGCAGCGGGCCGACGAACTGCCGCCCGAGTTCGCCGTGGGCAACGGCCGGATCGAGGCGACCCAGATCGACATCGCGACCAAGTTCGCCGGGCGGATCGCCGAAGTGCTGGTCCGCGAGGGCGATGAGGTCACCGCCGGCCAGGTGCTGGCGCGCATGGACATTCGCTCGCTTCAGGCCGAGCTCGCCCGGGCCGAGGCCGAGGTTGCGCGCGCCAGGCAGGCCCGAGCCGTCGCCCGGGCCGAGGCGATCCAGCGCCAGAGCGAACTGCGCTACGCGGCCCAGGAACTCGAGCGCGGTCGCACGCTGGTCGAGCGCGGGCACATTTCGCAGCAGGAACTCGATCGCCGGCGGACCGCGAAGGAAAGCGCCGAGGCGACCTTGACGGCGGCGCAAGCCGGCATCGAGGAGGCCGAAAAGACGATCGAGGCGGCCGAGGCCGAGGTCGCGCGGATTGAGACCGAAATCGAGGATGGCACCCTGCGCGCGCCGATCGATGGGCGCGTCCAGTATCGCCTTGCCGATCCCGGCGAGGTGCTGCCGGCGGGCGGCCGCGTCGTCACCCTGCTCGAACTGACCGACGTCTACATGACCATCTTCTTGCCGACCGGTCAGGCCGGCCGGCTGTCGATCGGTGCGGAGGGGCGGATCATCCTGGATGCCGCACCGGGCCTCGTGATCCCCGGCAGCATTTCCTTCGTGGCGGCGGAGGCGCAGTTCACGCCCAAGGAGGTCGAGACCCGCAGCGAGCGCGAGAAGCTGATGTTCCGGGTCAAGGTGCAGATTCCGCCCGAGCTTCTGCGGGCCCATTCCGACAAGGTGAAGACCGGCCTTCCCGGCGTCGCTTACGTGCGTCTCGACGACGCGGCGACCTGGCCGGCGCGGCTCGCGGTCAAGCTCCCGCAATGACCGACGACGACGCGGAGCCTGTCGCGCAACTCGAGAGCGTCGGCCTGCGCTACCGCAAGCGGGTCGCTCTCGACGACGTCTCCCTGAACGTGCCGTCCGGCCGCATGGCCGGCCTGATCGGTCCGGACGGCGTCGGCAAGTCGAGCCTGCTGTCCCTGATTGCGGGCGTCAGGCGCATCCAGGATGGCTCGGTCCATGTGCTGGGCGGCGACATGGCCGATGCGCGGCACCGCCACGAGGTCTGTGCGCGCATCGCCTACATGCCCCAGGGCCTGGGGCGCAACCTCTACCCGACCCTCTCGGTGGTCGAGAATCTCGACTTCTTCGCCCGGCTGTTCGGACAGGCGCGCAGTGAACGCGAGGCCCGCATCGCCGACCTGCTGGAGGCCACCGGTCTGGCGCCCTTTCCCGACCGCCCGGTCGGCCAGCTTTCCGGCGGCATGAAGCAGAAGCTGGGCCTGTGCTGCGCCTTGATCCACGATCCCGACCTGCTGATTCTCGACGAGCCGACGACCGGCGTCGATCCCCTCTCGCGGCGCCAGTTCTGGCAGCTGATCGATCGCTTGCGCGACCGCCGGCCGGGCATGAGCGTCCTGGTCGCCACCGCGTACATGGAAGAAGCGGAAGGTTTCGACTGGCTCGCGGCCATGGATGGCGGGCGCGTCCTGGCCCGGGGAACGCCGCGGCAACTCAAGAGCGATCTCGGCGTACCCAGCCTCGAGCAGGCCTTCGTTGCCCTGTTGCCCGAGGAAAAGCGCCGCGGCTATCGCCAGGTCGCGACGCCGCCGCGCATGTCGCACGGGGACACGGCGGCGATCGAGGCGCAGGGGCTCACCAAGCGCTTCGACGGCTTCACGGCGGTGGACCACGTCAGCTTCCGCATTGAACGCGGCGAGATCTTCGGCTTTCTGGGCTCCAACGGCTGCGGCAAGACGACGACCATGAAGATGCTGACCGGTCTCCTGCCGGCCTCGGAGGGGGAGGCCTGGCTGTTCGGTCATGCGGTCGATCCGCGCGACATAGAGACGCGCAAGCGGGTCGGGTTCATGTCGCAGGCCTTCTCGCTGTACGGCGAGCTGACGGTGCGCCAGAACCTCGATCTGCATGCCCGCCTGTTTCATCTGCCGCGCGAGCGCATCGCTGGTCGCGTGGCCGAGATGATCGAGCGTTTCGAGCTGGCCGATGTCGCCGACGAGCTGTCCGAGCGGCTGCCGCTCGGCATCCGGCAGCGTCTGTCGCTGGCGGTGGCGGTCATCCACGGGCCCGAAATGCTGATTCTCGACGAGCCGACCTCGGGCGTCGATCCCGTCGCGCGCGATCGTTTCTGGGAGCTTCTCATTCGTCTGTCGCGCGATGACGGCGTGACCATCTTCATCTCGACCCATTTCATGAACGAAGCCGAGCGCTGCGACCGCATCTCGCTCATGCATGCGGGCAGGGTGCTGGCGCAGGGGCCGCCGCGCGAACTGGTGCGCGACCGCGGTGCGGCGGACCTTGAGCAGGCTTTTATCAGCCATCTCGAGGAGGCGGCGCCGGATCTGCAGGCGGGAACCGAGGAGGCGCCGGCCGCGGCCGGCCGGCCGGCCGAGACCATGGCGCCGTCCGCGGCGCGAGGCGGCCACACCTCGGGGATCGCCGGGCGCGTGTTCTCGCCGCGCCGCTTCTGGGCCTTCGCGCGTCGCGAGGCGATGGAGGTCAGGCGCGACGGCATTCGTTTGGCTTTCAGCCTGCTCGGGCCGGTCTTCCTCCTGATCGTGTGCAGCTACGGCATCTCGTTCGACGTCGAGAACCTGCGCTACGCCGTGCTCGACTATGACCGCAGCCCGGACAGCCGGAGCTATCTGGAGAACTTCGCGGGCTCGCGCTACTTCGAGCAGACGGCCGACGTTGGCAACGTGACGGAGATGGACCGCCGGCTGGTGCGCGGCGACTTCAAGCTGGCGATCGAGATCCCGACCGACTACGGGCGCGATCTGCGCGCCGGCGACGCGCCGGAAGTCGCGGTCTGGCTGGACGGCTCGTTCACGGCCGAGACCGCGCGCGGCTACGTGCGCGGCATCCACCAGCGCCACCTGAGGGACCTGGAACTGGAGGGTCTGGCGGCGCCGCCGCCGCGCGCGCCGGTCGAGATCGAGACGCGGTTTCGCTACAACCAGGACTTCGACAGCATCTATGCCATGGTCCCGGGCAGCATCATGCTCCTGCTGGTCATGATCCCGGCCATGATGACGGCGGTCGGCGTGGTTCGCGAGAAGGAGCTGGGCTCGATCACCAACCTCCATGCCACGCCGGCCAGCCGGCTCGAGTTCCTGCTCGGCAAGCAGTTGCCCTATGTCGGCCTGGCGCTCGCCAACTTTTTCAGCTTTCTCCTGCTCTCCCTGGTCCTGTTCCGCGTCCCCGTCGAGGGCAGCCTGCCCGCGCTGCTCTTCGGCGTGGTCGTCTACGTGATTGCGACCACCGGGTTCGGACTCATGTTCTCCTCCTTCCTGCGCTCGCAGATCGCGGCCATCTTCGCCACCGCCATCGTCACCGTCATCCCGACGATCAACTTCTCGGGCCTGCTGACGCCCGCTGCCTCGCTGACCGGCGTGGCCAGGGTCATGGGAGAGCTTTTTCCCGCCACCTACTTTCACCGGATCTCCGTGGGCACCTTCACCAAGGCGCTCGGCTTCGGCGATCTGATCGGCGAGTTCGCGGCTCTGACCGCCTTTGCGCTGGTTTTCCTGGGGCTCGGCGTGGCCTTGCTCAAAAGCCAGGAAGGCTAGGGACCGGCGGTGCGCGCGCTCGGCAACATCTATCGCCTCGGCCTCAAGGAGCTGGCCAGCCTGCGCTACGATCCGGTGCTGGTGCTGCTCATGGTCTACGCCTTCACACTGGCAGTCTACGCGGCCGCCAGCGGCACCGTGACCGACGTGAACAACGCCGCGGTGGCGGTGGTCGACGAGGACAACTCGCAGCTCTCCCGGCGCATCGTCGACGCCTTCCTGCCGCCTTATTTCCAAGAGCCGGCGGTCATTCCGGTCGATCGTATCGATCCGGCGATGGACGGCGGCGAGTTCACCTTCGTCATCGACATTCCGCCCGACTTCGAGGCCGACATCCTGGCCGGACGCAGGCCGGCGGTGCAGGTCAACGTCGACGCCACGGCAATGAGCCTTGCCGGCAACGGCGCGCGCTACATCGCCGCCATCATCGAGCAGGAGGTGGCCGGTTTTCTGCAGGCCGGCCGGACCGAGGGTCGCCCGGCCGCCGTCGACCTGGTGGTCCGCGCGCTCTACAACCCGAACCTTAACTCCGTCTGGTTCATGTCGGTCGTCCAGATCATGAACAGCATCACGCTGCTCGCCATCGTCCTGACCGGCGCGGCGCTGATCCGCGAGCGCGAGCACGGCACCATCGAGCACCTGCTGGTCATGCCGCTGCGTCCGCTGGAGATCATGCTCGCCAAGATCTGGGCCAACGGCCTGGTCATCGTGGTCGCCGCCACCCTCTCGCTGAAGCTGATCGCCCAGGGCCTGCTCGGCGTGCCGATCAGCGGGTCGGTGCCGCTGTTCGTGCTCGGCATGGTCGTCTACCTCTATGCCGTGACCGCGCTCGGCATCTACCTGGCGACCCTGGCGCGCGCCATGCCGCAGTTCGGCCTGCTCGCCCTGCCGGTGTTCATCACCATGAACCTCCTCTCGGGCGGCACCACGCCGCTCGAGAGCATGCCCGAGGTCCTGCAGGTGATCATGCAGGCCTCCCCCTCGACCCACTTCGTCGCCTTCGCCCAGGCGATCCTCTTCCGCGACGCCGGGCTGGAGGCCGTCTGGCCGCGCTTCCTGGCGGTGATCGGCATCGGGACGGTCCTCTTCCTGGCCGCCCTCGCACGCTTCCGCAAGGCGCTTGCGCTGGCCCAGGACTGACCCGCGGACTGATCCGCGGAATTCCTGACCGGCCTTACGGTATTATAATACCGCAAGGCTAACAAACGCCTTGCCAAGGCTTTTTCACATTGACAGGGCAGGCGGCGGGGCGTAGACAGCGCGCCGTCGCGGGCGGCGCAGCCTTCGGCACGCGGCCCCCCAGGCGGGTTCGCGCGCCGGGGCCCGAGCCCGCCAAAGGCAAGAGGTTCGTTTCATGAAGACCTACTCGGCGAAACCCAGCGAGGTCGAAAAGAAGTGGTATCTGATCGACGCCGACGGCCTGGTCCTGGGCCGGCTGGCCAGCCAGATCGCGCGCATCCTGCGCGGCAAGCATAAGCCCAGCTTTACCCCGCACGTCGACTGCGGTGACCATGTCATCGTGGTCAATGCCGAGAAGGTCAAGCTGACCGGCAACAAGCGGCGCGACAAGGTCTTCTACTGGCACACCGGCTATCCCGGCGGCATCAAGGACCGCACGGCAGGCGAGACGCTCGAGGGGCAGTATCCCGAGCGGCTGCTCCTGAAGGCGGTGGAGCGCATGATCAAGCGCGGCCCACTCGGCCGGCAGCAGATGAGCCATCTCAGGGTTTACGCCGGGCCCGAACATCCGCACACGGCCCAGCAGCCCGAGCCGCT
>CAZDBC010000109.1:0-8683 GCA_964503295.1 uncultured Kiloniellaceae bacterium
GTTGCCCGCGTCCCAGGCGACGCGCATGGCCCGGTCCGACGCGAAACCCTGAAGCAACCGCTCGACATATTCGGGCAGAATGTCGAGGTCCTTGACCGCGCCGCTGCCATGCTCGAAGTCGCCGGCGGCCGCGATGCGCCCAAGCTCCTCGATGTCGGCACCGAAGAAGGGCGCCTTGAACAGCGCGAACTTGAAGCCGTTGTAGTCCGGCGGATTGTGCGAACCGGTTACCATCACACCGCCGTCGAGCCCGCGCGCGTAGGTCGCGAAATAGAGCATCGGGGTCGGGCCGCAGCCGATGCGCGTGACCTCGAGGCCGCACGCGCGCAGGCCCTCGACCAGGGCCTCGGCCAGCTGCGGCGAGGACAGGCGTCCATCGTATCCGACCGCCACAGACGCCGCGCCGCGTCGCCGGGCGAGGCTGCCGAAGGCCCGGCCGAGGACAAAGGCATCCTCGACCTTGAGCGTCTGACCGACAATGCCCCGAACGTCGTAGGCGCGCAGGAGCGTCGGATCGAAGCGGTGCCCTGCCGTCATGCCGCGCTGTCCTCGCCTGTGCCCAGCTTCTCGTCGCCGCGCTCGACAGCCCGGCCCCGTCCGATCGACAGGTAGTCGAAACCGGCCGCGGCCATCTCGGCGGGCTCGTAGACGTTGCGCAGATCGACGATCACGGGGCGGCGCATGATGCTCTTCATGCGCGCGAGATCGAGCGCGCGGAACTGGTTCCACTCGGTCAGTATGACGACCGCGTCGGCACCTTCCATGGCGTGATAGGAATCGTCGCACCAGGTCAGCCCGTCGAGCAGTTTGCGCGCCTCGTCCATGCCTTGCGGGTCGAAGACGCGCAGCTGCGCGCCGGCGCTCTGGAGCGCCGGGACGATCTCCAGGCTCGGCGCCTCGCGCATGTCGTCGGTATTCGGCTTGAAGGTCAGGCCCAGCACGGCAATCACCTGGCCGCTCAGGTCCCCGCCGCAGTGCGCGATGACCTTTTCCGCCATTCGTTGCTTGCGCGCCGCATTGACCTCGGTGACGGTCTCCACGATCCGCAGGGGCGATCCCGCCTGCTGTGCCGTGATCACCAGGGCGCGCGTGTCCTTTGGAAAGCAGGAGCCGCCGTAGCCCGGCCCCGGATGCAGGAACTTGCGCCCGATCCGGCCGTCGAGGCCAATGCCCTGAGCGACGTCTTGAACATCCGCGCCGACTTTTTCGCACAGATCGGCGATCTCGTTGATGAAGCTGATCTTGGTCGCAAGGAAGGCGTTGCCGGCATACTTGGTCAACTCGGCCGTTTCCAGCCCGGTAAACAGGATCGGCGTGCGATTGAGGTACAGCGGCCGGTAGAGGGCCTGCATGACCGCGCGCGCGCGCTCCGATTCGGCCCCGATGACGACCCTGTCCGGACGCATGAAGTCCTCGATGGCCGAGCCTTCGCGCAGGAATTCCGGGTTGGACACCATGTCGAACTCGAGGCCGGGATGGGAATCCGCCAGGGTGCCGGCGATGATGGCGGCCACGCGCCGCCCCGTGCCGACCGGCACCGTGGATTTCGTGACCACCACGGTGTACCCGGTCAGCGCCTGGGCAATCTCGGTCGCGGCACGCTCCACGAAGGTCAAGTCGGCATGGCCGTCGCCCCGTCGCGACGGCGTGCCGACTGCGATGAAGACCGCATCGGCACCGGCCACCGCCGATGCCAGGTCGGTCGTGAAGGTCAGCCGACCGGCGGCGACGTTGGAGGCCACCAGTTGCTCGAGGCCAGGCTCGTAGATCGGCACCTCGCCGTTACGCAGCCGCGCGATCTTTCCGGCATCGTGGTCCACGCAGACCACATTGGTGCCGAACTCGGAGAAACAGGCCCCCGACACCAGGCCGACGTAGCCTGTGCCGATCATCGCGATACGCATGCTGCGCCCCCTTCCCCCTCAGCCTGCGGCGCGGCGCCAGCCGAACCGGCGCCTCAGGCGCGCCGGCGCGCTTCCCCGCCGGCGTGACGGGCGATGATCTCCGCCATGTCGCCGGCGAGGTCGTCGCGCGCCAGGGCGAAGGCCACATTGGCCTCGAGGAAACCCGCCTTGCTGCCGCAATCGAAACGCGTCCCCTCGAAACGCAGGCCGTGAAACGGCATGGAGTCCATGGTTTTGGCCATGGCGTCGGTCAGCTGAATCTCGCCGCCCGCGCCCGTCTCCTGCCTGTCGAGCGCGGCAAAGACCGCCGGCTGGAGAATATAGCGCCCGATGATCGAGAGCGTCGAAGGCGCCTCTTCCGGCTTCGGCTTTTCGACCAAGCCCTTGGCCTTGGCGAGCCGGCCGTCGTCCTCGATCACGTCCAGGATGCCGTAGCGGTCGGTCTTGTCGCGGGGCACGTCCATGACGGCCACGACGTTGCCGCCGACCCGCTCGTAGACCTCGATCATCTGGCCCAGGCAGGGCCGCTCGGCCAGCACCAGGTCGTCGGGCAGAATGACGGCGAACGGCTCGTCGCCGACCAGATCGCGTGCACACCACACGGCATGGCCCAACCCGAGCGGCTCCTGCTGGCGGGTGTAGGAGATTTTGCCGGGTGCCGTCATGGTCGCCTCGACCACCGCCAGTTCCTTGTCCTTGCCGCGCCGCTGCAGCGTCTCCTGCAGTTCCCAACTAAAGTCGAAGTGGTCCTCGATCAGGGACTTGCCGCGGCTGGTCACAAGGATGAACTGCTCGATCCCGGCCGCACGCGCCTCCTCGACGGCATATTGGATGAGCGGCTTGTCGACCACCGGCAGCATTTCCTTCGGCATGGCCTTGGTCGCCGGCAGAAAGCGGGTGCCTAGGCCGCCGACAGGAAGGACGGCCTTTCGGACAGGACGGTTCATCGGCGTTCGAGCCTTTTGCTGGTTGGCGGGCGGACGGCCTTAATGCCACAGCGGACGGCGCGCTGACAAGCAAAGGGCTGTGGCAAATGAACGTTCGTTAATCGTTGAGTAACAGAGACTTAGCCTCGTTTATCTTGGCCGCGAGAAAGTTCGACCCCCCTTTGTCGGGATGCACCTTCTGCATCAGGCGGCGGTGCGCGGCACGGATCTCCTGGGCGCTGGCGCCCGGCTCAAGGCCAAGGATTTCATAGGCCTGCTCGCGGGTCATAGGGCCTTCGGCGGCGGCCGCACGCCGCCCGGCTTCGTCGCTGCCGGCGCCGGCGCCGGCCCCGGCCATGGACCGCCAGTCGTCGGGATGGTTCCGATCGAGGTAAGCCTCCATGACCGCGGCCGACTGGGCGTCGTCGGCGCGGCACAAGCGCCACAGCTCCACGAGCTGCTCGAGGCTCAACTGATCGAGCTCGGCGCCCTGATAGGGCCCCTCGCGCACGACACCGGTCATTCGCCCGCTGTCATGGTCGAGCGTCATGCGCAAGAAGCGGGTCTCGACGGTCGAGTTGCGCCCAGGGCTGGGGCCGCCGAGCGACTTCAGATACTTGAGCAGACCACGGTTGCGGAAGAGGAACAGCAGCGCCGGCAAAAGGATGGCGAAGATGTATTGGCGTGCCGCCAGTACGACGAACAGCACCGCGCCGACCGCAAGGGCGATCAGCATCCAGCGGGCAACACGGGCGACAGTCTTGGGATCGGATTCTGCGAACCAGCGGGCGAGCAGAAAAACGCCGAACAGAAGGGCCAGCCCGAGGACGAAATAGGCGATCAAGCCATCCTACCTCATCTGGTGGGTCAATTGGCGCACGACGCCGCCCTTCTTCGCGCCGTAGTCGGCAAGCGCCTTGCGTCCGCCGGCCGCGTAGACGGCCACCGCAGACAGAAGATCGCGCAGCTGCTGGGCCGAATTGGCATCGAAAGGGCAGTAGGCTCCGCCGCTGAGCCGGGCGATCTGCTGAAAGGCGGTGCGGGCCACCGGGTCGGGCCCTTCATGGAACATGAAGCAGGGCGTGCCGAGCAGCCCGAGTTCGCCTGCCAGCTGTCCGAGATCGTCGATGTCCTCCTCCATGCAGTCGCCGACATAGACGACGGCCCCCACCTTTTCCGCCTTGCTCTCCTTGAGGGCATGGCGCAGCACCTTGCGGATCTGGGTGTGGCCGGCCATGCAGCGCACGGAGGTCATGCGGCGCAAGAGCTCCTCCGCGTTCGACACCCAGCCGCTCGCCCGGCATTCGCCAAAGCCCCGAAAATAGACGAGCTGAATGTCCAGCCCGCCGAGCGCGGCGGTTTCCTTGAACATCTCGGCCTGGATGTGACAGGCGCGATCCCATGCCGGTTGCCGGCTCGCCGTGGCATCCATGGCGAAGATCAGTCTGCCGCGCATACCCGGCGCAACGCGCGCCGGCGTTTCCGCCACCTTGCGCAGAAAGGCATCGACCTCCGCCGGATTGGACGTCGAGGGAAGCTTGCGATCTTCAGGCATGCCCGATGTTGGCCTCCAAAACAGCAGTCTAGCCCAAGATGTGGTCGGCGCGCGCCCCCGCGTCCAGAGGCCACAGCCCGCGCGGGCCGGCCAGACGACGACCGTCGAGGCAGCGTCAGGCCGGCTGGATCCAGATCGCCGTGTCGTGGAACACGGCGCCGCCGCGCGGCGGGCCAGGGTCGGCCGAAACCAGCAGGTTGATGCCCATGCCCTCCTCGAAAGCGGCATTGGGCCAGATGCTCTCGACCACGACGACATCGGGCTGCAGTCCGTCAAACGGCCGGACGTGGATCACCAGCGAGCCGAGGCCGTTGCCGATGCGCGCACGGTCGCCCTCCGCAAGGCCGAGCCTGGCACAGGCTTCCGGGTGGATGAGAAGGGTCGGGCGCCCTTCCCTGGCCTGCGAACCGGGCGTTTCCGTGAAGGACGAATTAAGGAAGCTGCGCGCCGGCGCCGCCACAAGGCGAAAAGGATGGGTCTCGCTCGCCCGATCATAGTTTTCGGCATAGCCCGGCAGGGCGGGCAAAGCGTCGGGGTCGCGACCGACCGCGGCCCAGTCGGGCCGGAAGCGAAAGCGCCCGTCCGGCTGGTCGAAGCCGGTGAGAAAGTGAGCTTCCGCGAAGGGCTTGGCGCAGTCCCACCAGTGCGCCTGGTGGACGGTCTCGGCATCGGGCAAGCCGGAGGCGGCCAGCGTGGCGTCGATCACCTCCCAGGCGGTCATTTCGAAGCCGGGATGCGAGGCATCGAGCCGCCGCGCAAGGCCTTGCAGCACCTCATGATTGCTGCGGCACGCGCCGGGCGGTTCGATCACCTTCCGGGCGACCTGCAGGAAGGTGTGACCGCCGGCGAGATAAAGGTCGTCGTGCTCCAGGAACATGGTCGCGGGCAGGACGATATCGGCCATGGCCGCCGTATCGGTCATGAACTGCTCGTGCACGCAGACGAAAAGATCGTCGCGCAGGAAACCCTGCCGCACCCGGCCGCTCTCCGGACAGACGACCACGGGATTGGTGTTCTGGATGAACAGCGCCGCCACCGGCGGGCCATCGCCAAGGTCGCGCCGGTCGCCAGTCAGGATAGGCCCGATACGCGACTGGTCGAGGGCACGTACGCCGCGGTCCTTGCAATCGAGCCCCTCGATGAGTCTGGTGTCGAGACCGTAGAGGCCCCAGTTCGAGTAGAGAGCCCCACCCCCTTCGTGGCGCCAGGCCCCGGTCACCGCCGGCAGGCAGCTCGCGGCATGGACGCTGGCGGCCCCGTTGCGCGAGCGCGAGAAGCCGTAGCCGATGCGCAGGAAGCTGCGCGGCGTTCGGCCGTAAAGCCTGGCGAACTCGACGATCTGCCCGACGGGCAGTCCGGTGATGCTGGCCGCCCATTCGGGCGTGCGCTGGGCGAAATGCCGCTCCAGCTCCTCGTCCCAGTCGGTGTAGCGCGCCATGTAGTCCCGGTCGGCGTAGCCTTCCGCGAGCAGAACGTTCACGACCGCCGCCGCCAGGGCGCCGTCGGTGCCGGGCTTGACGGCCAGGTGGAGGTCGGCCTGCTCGGCCGTGCCGGTGCGATAGGGGTCGATCACCACCAGCCGGGCGCCGCGCGTCTTGCGGGCGCGCGCAATGTGGGTCATGAGATTGACCTGGGTCGAGACCGGGTTGCCGCCCCACACGACGATCAGGTCGGACTTGGCGATCTCGCGCGCATCGGCACCCCATTTCGCGCCAACCCCTGCGAACCAGCCGGCATCGGAGAGGCTGTTGCAGATCGTCTGGTGCTGGCGCGAGTAGCGCTTGACGTGGCGCAGGCGCTCGATCCCGTCGCGCTGCACCAGGCCCATGGTGCCGGCGTAGAAATAGGGCCAGACCGCCTCGCTGCCGTGGCGCCGCTCGGCGCGCAGCAGGGCCTCGGCGACCTCGTCGAGCGCTTGGTCCCAGCCGATCTCGCGAAAGGCGGCCCGACCGACGGCCTTGTCGCCGACGCGCTTCAGCGGCCGGGTCAAACGGTCGGGATGGTGCACCCGCTCGGCATAGCGCGCCACCTTGGCGCAGATCACGCCCGCGGTGTAGGCGTTGTCCCGCGCCCCGCGCACCTTGCCGATCCGGGTCGCCGAGAGGCGTTCAACCTCCAGCGCACAGACGCTGGGGCAGTCGTGCGGGCAGGTGGAGTGTACGATCTCCGAGGCGCGCCTGTGCGGCGCACGGGACGATTCGAAGTCGAGCGGCATGGCCGAACCCTGTCCAGTCGATCGAGTGATGCTACTGCGCGCCGTCCGGCCCGGCAATCGAGCGCCGGCTCAGCGCCGCCGCATGGCCGCCCAGTCCTCGTCCGAAAGCTGCTCCATGAAGCTGAACTGGCCGCCGCTCTTCAGCCACTCGCCGCCGTCGATCGTCACCACCTCGCCGTTGATGTAGCCGCTCTCCTCGGCGAGCAGGAACGCGGCAAGGTTGGTCAGTTCCTCGGGCCGGCCGACCCGCCCGAGCGGGATGCGGCCGATCCACGACCGTTCCATCTCCTCGTTCGGCACCAGCCGCTTCCAGGCCCCTTCGGTGGGAAACGGGCCCGGCGCGATCGCGTTGAGACGGATGCCGCGGCCGCCCCACTCCACCGCCAGCGAGCGGGTCATGGCCAGAACGCCGGCCTTGCCCATGGCCGAAGGCAGGACGTAGCCGGAGCCGGTCCAGGCGTAGCTGGTGACAATGGAAAGCACGTTGCCGGGCCGCGTGTCGGCCAGCCAGCGCTTGCCGCAGGCGAGCGTCATGTAGGCCGATCCGTGCAGCACGATGCCGAGCACCGCGTCGAGGCCGCGGTGAGAGACGGTCTCCGCCTTGGCCAGAAAGTTGCCGGCGGCGTTGTTGACCAGGGCGTCGGCCGGGCCGTCTTGCCAGACCGCCTCGACCAGCGTCTCGACCGCCTCGGGGTCGCGAATGTCGCAGGTTCGCCAGCGGGTCCGGCCGGGAAAATCCCGGTCGAACTCGTTCGCGGTCGCCTCCAGCACTTCGGCGCGCCGGCCGCAGATGGCAAGGCGCGCGCCGAGCTCCAGAAAGCACCGGCCCATCGCCTTGCCGAGGCCGGTACCCCCGCCGGTGATAAGGACGGTCTTGCCGTCCAGCAGATCGCTGCGAAACATCGAACCCTCGAGACAGTCGTGGCAGTCGCGCCGGTGTACCGCCATACGCCGGTTTTGGCTATTGTCGGCAGCAAGAAGCACGAAGTCCGCTTTCAGGAGAGGGACCCGCCCATGCTCCCGGCCGGGCAGACCTACCAGGCACTCCGCGCGCAGTTCCGCTGGCGGATCCCGGAACGCTACAACATCGGCGTCGACGCCTGCGACAAATGGGCGGACCGGCCCGAGACCGCCGACCGCGAGGCGCTGATCCATCTGCGCCCCGACGGCCGGGTCGAGCGCTTCAGCTTTCGCGACCTGCAGCGCCTCAGCAACCGCCTGGCCAACGCCCTGACGGCCCGGGGTGTCGCCGCCGGCGACCGGATCGGCATTCTGCTCGCCCAGGGACCGGAAACGGCGGTTGCCCATCTCGCCAGCTACAAGCTTGGCGCCATCGCGGTGCCCCTGTTCGTCCTGTTCGGCCCCGAGGCCCTCGAGTACCGCTTGGCCGACAGCGGCGCGAAGGCCCTGATCACCGATGCGGAAGGGCTCGCGAAGCTGGCCGAAATCCGCGATCGGCTGCCCGACCTCGGGCTGGTGGTGACGACGGGCCCGGCGACCGCTGGAGCCGATCGCTACGAAGTCCTGCTCGAACGGTCTTCCGACCGCTTCGAGCCGGCACCGACCGGACCCGACGACCCGGCGTTGATCATCTACACCTCCGGCACCACGGGGCCGCCGAAAGGCGCCCTCCACGGCCACCGCGTGCTGCTCGGCCACCTGCCGGGCGTGGAGTTCCCCCAGGAGCTCTTTCCCAAGCCGGGCGACCGCTTCTGGACACCGGCCGACTGGGCCTGGATCGGCGGCCTGCTCGATGTTCTGCTGCCGTCGCTGCACCACGGGGTGCCGGTGGTCGCGCACCGCATGGCCAAGTTCGATCCCGAGGCCGCCTTTCGCCTCATGGCGGAACTGGAGGTTCGCAATGCCTTCATGCCGCCGACCGCGCTCAAGATGATGCGGCGGGTGGAGGGACCGCGCGAGCGCTGGAACTATCGCCTGCGTTCCATCGGCAGCGGCGGCGAAACCCTCGGCGCCGAGCTGCTCGCGTGGGGCCGCGCCACCTTCGATCTCACCGTCAACGAGTTCTATGGCCAGACCGAATGCAATCTGGTGGTCGGCAACTGCGCCGGCGTCATGCCCGTCA
>CAZDBC010000110.1:0-8681 GCA_964503295.1 uncultured Kiloniellaceae bacterium
CGAGTGGGCGTTCGTCGGCCTGCCGGCTACGGACTCGCTCGGCAAGCCCCTCGTGCGCGTATCGTGGCAACTCTACCCCAACATGCAGCTCAATCCGGATTTTGCGCGCGAGCTGGAGGCCCGGGGCCTGACCCCGAAACACAAGCTGCTCATGATCTGCCGTTCGGGCGCGCGTTCGCGCAGTGCCGCCATTGCCATGACGGCGCGGGGCTATGCCCATTGCTACAACGTCGCGGAAGGCTTCGAGGGCGACAAGGACCAGGAGTCGCACCGCGGAACCGTCGGCGGCTGGAAGGTCGCCGGACTGCCCTGGGTGCAGGGATGAGCGCCGGACCGACCGGGCCGGAAGGGGGCGGACGGTGAACGACGAAAGCCGGCCGCCGGGTCGCAGTCGCACGCGTCGTCGTGCGCAAACCGAGTTGGTGCGTGGCGGCCTGCGGCGCAGCGAGTTTGGCGAGACCAGCGAGGCGCTCTACCTGACCTCGGGCTATGTCTATGCCTCCGCCGAAGAGGCGGAGGCCGCCTTCAAGGGCGACATCGAACGCTTCGTCTACTCGCGCTACGCCAACCCGACAGTGGCCATGTTCGAGGAGCGGCTACGCCTGCTCGAGGGCGCGGAGGCCTGTCGCAGCACGGCGAGCGGGATGGGCGCCGTCTTCACCGCGCTGATCGGCCAATTGAAGGCCGGCGACCGCCTGGTCTCTTCGCGGGCCTTGTTCGGCTCCTGCGCCTACATCGTGACCGACCTGCTGCCGCGCTACGGAATCGAGACCGAGCTCGTCGACGGCACCGATCTGGACGCCTGGGAGGCGGCCCTGACACGCGGTGCGCGGGCCGTCTTCATGGAGACGCCGTCCAACCCGACGCTCGAGATCATCGACATGGCCGCGGTGAGCGAGCTGGCGCATGCCGCCGGCGCCCTGGTCGTGGTCGACAACGTCTTCGCCACGCCCCTGCTCCAGCGCCCGCTCGACTTCGGCGCCGACGTCGTCATCTATTCGGCGACCAAGCACATCGACGGCCAGGGGCGCTGCCTGGGCGGCGCCATCCTGTGCAGCAACGACTTCGCCGAGGAGCACCTGAAGCAGTTCATGCGCCACACCGGTCCGGCGCTCAGCCCCTTCAACGCCTGGGTCCTGCTCAAGGGCCTGGAAACGCTCGACCTGCGCGTGGCGCGCCACTGCGACAATGCGGAGAAGGTCGCGGCGTTTCTGGAGGGGCGTCCGGGCGTGCTGCGCGTGCTCTATCCCGGTCTGGCCAGCCATCCGCAAGCTGCGCTGGCGCGGCGCCAGATGGCCCGGGGGAGCAGTCTGCTCGCCTTCGAACTGGATGGCGGAAAGGCGCGCGCTTTCAGGTTCCTCAACGCGTTGAAGCTGATCGACATCTCGAACAATCTGGGCGATGCCAAGAGCCTGATCACCCATCCGGCGACCACCACGCATCAGCGGCTGAGCCCGGAGGAACGTTCCGAGCTCGGGATCGGCGACGGCCTTCTGCGCCTTTCGGTCGGACTGGAGGATCCCGAAGACCTGATCGAGGATCTGGATCAGGCGCTCGCCGCCTGAGAGGGCGCGCCGGGCGCTGCCGTGCGGGCCGGCTCCTGTGTGCCTTGCGCGGCTGCAAGAAACGGGCATACCCTCGCCCGGTCGGCGGGGCAGGGGCCTCATGCCGGCGGCGAACCAAACGACAAGAGCGCACCGCCGCAGCTGCGGTGCGGAAGAACAGCAGGAGGTGCAGGGGACATGAAGATTCGACAATCGCGATTCGGCGGCGCGGGAGTTGCAGTCGGTCTGTGCGCCGCCTTGGCGCTTCTGTTCGGCGCGACACTGCCGGCAGTGGCGGGCGAGGTGCTCGACCGGGTGATGGAACGCAAGAAGCTGGTCGTCTCGACCGACGCCGAGTACCCGCCCCAGTCGATCCAGAAGCCGGACGGTACATTCGAGGGCTTCGACATCGACGTGGCGCGCGAGATCGCAGCCCGGCTCGGGGTCGACGTCGAGTTCATCACGCCGGCCTGGGAGGTCATCACCGCCGGCAACTGGGGCGGGCGCTGGGATCTCTCGGTCGGCTCGATGACCCCCACCAAGGCGCGTGCCGAGGTGCTCAGCTTCCCGGCGATCTACTACTACACGCCCGCGTCTTTCTTCGTGCACGAAGCCTCGGAGATCGACTCGATCGAGGAGCTCGACGGCAAGACGATCGGCGTGTGCGGCGGTTGCACCTACGAGAACTATCTCAAGAAGAACCTTGTGATCGAGGCGGAGGGCGCGCCGCCGTTCGAGTTCCAGGTGGAGCCGGGCGAAATCAGGACCTATCCGACCGATGTCAACGTGATGGACGATCTGCGCCTGGGCGACGGCGTGCGGCTGGATGCCGGCCTCTCGGCCCTGCCGACGATCCAGGCGGCGATCGACAACGGCTATCCGCTGAAGGTCGTTGGCGAACCGGTCTACTACGAGCCGCTCGCGGTCGCGGTGGACAAGGGCGATCCCGAGTTCGAGGCGAAGATCGCGCAGATCGTCAACGACATGCGCGCCGACGGCACCCTGGTCGGCTTCTCGCAGAAGTGGTACGGCGCCGACCTCGTGACCGTTAAGAAGTAGGTCCAAGGGACGGGCGGCCAGGAGCGTTGACTGGAGCCCGACTGCCCGAACCCGAGCCGACGGCGGCGCCGGTCGCCGAACTGCTGCCGCCGCCGCTGGCGCGCCCGGCGGTGCGGCGGCTGCTGCTGTTTGCCGTTCTCTTCGTCGTTCTGGTCCTGATCGACCTGAGCGGCACCGGTCTTGCGCGGTTGATCATGCCGGCCACCGGCCTGGGCGACGGCCTTGCGCGCGGGACGATGGACCGGATCCTGCTGGCGGCGGTCGTCGCCGCGGTGTTCACGGCCAATCTGGTGCTTGTGCTGAAGCTGCCGTTCCGGCTCCAGGTGCTGGTGTTCTGGGCCGAGCTGCTGTTCCTGGCGCTGGCATTCTTCTACTCCTTCGACCTCAGCTTCGATTTCATCTTGGCGCGTCTGCCGATCCTGATCTTCACCGGCGCCTTCACCACGCTTTACGTCTCCTTGGTTTCGATCGGTATCGCCTGCGTCCTTGCCATGGCGGGGGCGCTCGCGCGCCTGTCGCGCAACGGGCCGGCCTATGCGCTGGCCACCTTCTACATCTCCTTCTTCCGGGGCACGCCGCTTCTTCTGCAGGTCTACCTTATCTACCTGGGGCTGCCGCAGCTCGGTCTGGTGCTCGAGGCCGTGCCCTCGGGCGTGGTCGCGCTGTCGCTGTGCTATGGCGCCTACATGGCCGAGATCTTCCGGGCCGGGATCGAGGGTGTCCCGCACGGGCAGCGGGAGGCGGCGCGGGCGCTCGGCCTGCCGGCCGGCCTGATCATGCGCAAGGTCATCCTGCCCCAGGCCATGCGCCTCATCGTGCCGCCGACCGGGAACCAGTTCATCGCCATGCTGAAAGATTCCTCGCTGGTCTCGGTGATGGGAGTGTGGGAGCTGATGTTCGTCGCTCGCACCCAGGGCCGCGCCGAGTTCAAGCACTTCGAAATGCTGATCACGGCGGCGATCATCTACTGGTTCATCAGCTTCGTGTTCGAGCTGATCCAGGCGCGCATCGAGCGCCACTACGGCAAGGGGGTGACGCGCTACTGAACTGAAGTCTGGCCGGACAGGCCCGCCATTTCGGAGTGGGCTCCCGCGGGCGGCGGCTCGGGCAGGCGCGCGACCGGAAGCAGGCGGCGCAGCTTCTCGGCGAAGGCATGCAGGCAGGTCTCCTGCTCCGACAGCGGGCCCTGGCGATAGCTGGCGCTTCCCATGCCGTGCTGGACGCGGGCGATCAGGCCGGTGTCCTCGGCATTGACCACCCGGTTGATGCGCCAGTTCAGGTAGCGCGCGGCCCGGGTTTCGCGACGGTCATCGGGGAGCCCGTAGGGAATCTCGCGGATCAGGGTCTCGCCCGGACCGAGCGGAATCATCTGCATGAAGTCGATCTGGTCGGGATAGATGTCGAAACCCATGTTGGGCCACAGCAGATAGTAAGACCAGACGCGCCGGCGCTCGGGCGGCAGGTGGGCGGCTTCCGGCAGGTGGCGGCAGTAGAGCCGCTCCGACCAGCCGGCGCGGGGGCCGGCCTCGATCTCGCCGATCATGCGGTAAACATGCTCTTGCGGCTCGATGGCATAGCTGCGCCCCACGATGCGCCGCAGGCCGGTGTGGGCGACGGCGATGTGCAGGCCGTCGATGTAGTTGTCGACCACGTTCTTCCAGTTGACCGCGCGCGGGCGCAGGGTGACCCGGCCGAGCGCGCGCATCTCCTCCAGGCGGTAAGGCGCCAGTTCGGCGTCGTAGGGTGCCATCATCTCCGCCACGCCGGGGGCGCCCGGAGGGGATTCCAGGCGCACGAAGACGAAGCCGCGCCAGATCTCCAAATCGAGCTCGGGCAGGCCGTACTCCGACCTGTCGAAATCGCGGTAGGCGCTTTCATAGGGGACGTGGGTCAGGCGACCGTCGAGACCGTAGGTCCAGGCGTGGTAGGGGCAGCGGATCCGCCCCTGCGGGCAGCGGCCGCGTCCGCCGCCGTCCTCGCCGTCCAGCAGGCGCGCCGCGCGGTGGCGGCAGACGTTGGGAAACGCACGGATGACGCCGTCCTCGCCGCGGACGACGAAGACCGGCTCGCCGAGAAAGTCGAAGACGTGATAGTCGCCCGTCTCAGGCAGGTCGTTCACGTGACACACCACCTGCCAGCTGGGCCGGAAAACACGCGCCCGCTCGAGCTCGAAGAAAGCCGGGTCGCGGTAGGTCCAGGCGGGCAGGCTGAGACGCGTGGCTGCTGCTTCGTCCGATGCCGTCGCAAACGTCGACGACTGGTCGGGCATGGACATGGCACCTCCCGGAGTCCCGATCGAACCGCTGCCAGACTAGGCGAGCTCGGTGCGCGGCTCAATGGCCGTCGGTCAGCCGGACAAGGCAGGGTTGCGGTTCGTGCAGTTCCGTCGCGCCGCGGACTGCGGTTTAATCGCAACTCGCGGCCGGGGCTGCTCCCGCGGCCCGGCGGGTTCCGTTTCTTGGAGGTAGTTCGATGACCTGGCAAGCCTGGCTGGTTTTCGCACCCGCCTGTCTGCTGATCAATCTGGCACCCGGCCCGAACAACATGCTGGCCATGACGAACGGCTTGCAAGTGGGTCTGCGCGGCGCGGTGCTGGCCGGTGCCGGACGCCTGGCCGCCTTCGCCGTCATGATCCTGCTGGCGGCGGTCGGGCTCGGTGCCGTGCTAGCCGCCTCCGAGACCGCCTTCCAGGTCATCAAGTGGGCGGGTGCCGCCTATCTCGTCTATCTCGGCATCCAGCTCTGGCGCCGCCGCGAGGAGGGCGCCGCGCCCGATGGCGCCGCCCCCGCCGTCCGGCTCGGCGTGCTGGCGCGGCGCGAATTCCTGGTCGCAATCGGCAATCCCAAGGCGATCCTGGTCTTCACCGCCTTCTTCCCCCAGTTCCTGGATCCCGGACGGACGGCGTGGCCCCAGTTCGCGGTCATGGGCGCGACTTTTCTCGCCATGGAGATTCTGGCGCTCAGCGGCTACGCGCTCTCGGGCCGGCAGGCATCCCAGTTCGGGCGCAGCGCGCGCGGCCGGCAACTGCTCAGCCGAATCAGCGGCTCGGCGCTGATCGGCGCGGGCCTGATGCTGGCGGCCTCGCGGCGCGACTGAGCAGGTTTCCGCCCAGGCGCGGCGTCAGCCCTCCGCGGCCAGTTCGGCGATCTTCTCGTCCAGGCTGGCGAGCAGGCTGTCGAAGCCCTCGTTCTTGATCACCGAGGTGTACTCCGAGCGCTTGACCGCGATCTCGCTGAACTTCGCGTCCAGGAAGATGTCGATCACCTGCCAGCGGCCGTCGAACGCCTTGAGCAGGTAGTTGAGGCCGACCGGCGGTTCGTCGCCCGGCCGCAGCAGTTGATTCTGTACCAGAACGGTGTCGCGTACGCCCGGTTGCTGACCCAGGATCCTGAAGCTTTCGCCGCTGTAGCCGTCGAAGCGGGCCGCGAAGCTGGCGATGCTGAGCCGCGTGAAGCGCTCGATCAGGGCGTCGCGCTGTGCCGGCGTCAGCTCGCGCCAGTAGCGCCCGGCCGTGCCACGGGCCATCAGCGGCAGGTTGAAGCTCTCGCGCAGCACCGGCTCCAGCCTCTCGTAACGCCCCTCAAAGCCGAGCGTCGCGGCGTTGCGCATGGCATCGAGCAGGGCCTCGTTGATGCGCTCGACCACCTGCTGCGGGCCCTCGGCTTGCGCGTCGGCGGCCTGCCCGCCCGTCGCCGTAGCGAGCGCCAGCACTGCGAACAGCGCAAGCGCAAAGCCTGGCACGCGGTTGCGCGCGGCGCGGCGGCCCGCCTGGCCGAGCCATGGATGCGTCGCGGAGCGGGGCCGGGGCCGGTCGAGCGTGGCTCTGCGCTCCATGTTGTCTCCTCGTGCGGTGATCTGCTGCTCAGCCCTATATGCTGCTTGACGGGGTCGAACTCAAACGGCTGTTTGTGCGCGATGACACCTCGACATCGTCAGACGGCAAGCGGCCCGCGCAGGCCATGACGGTTTTCGTGACCGGTGCCACGGGCTTCGTCGGCTCGGCCGTCGCGCGTCAATTGGTCGCACGCGGCGAAACAGTGCGCGTGCTGGCCCGGCCGGGAGGCGACAGGCGCAATCTCGAGAATCTTCGGGTCACAATCGTCGAGGGCGACCTGCGTCATCCCGAAAGCTATCGCGAGGCCCTGCGCGGCTGCCGGGCGCTGTTCCATGTCGCTGCCGACTACCGCCTGTGGACGCCGCGCCCGGCCGATCTCTACCGGGTCAACGTCGAGGGCACGCGCGACCTCCTGCGCGCGGCTGCCGAACAGGGGATCGAACGCATGGTCTACACCTCCTCGGTCGCCGCGCTTGGCAATCCGGGCGGCGGGCGGCCGGGCGACGAGACGACCCCGGTGGCCGAGACGGACATGATCGGCCACTACAAGCGTTCCAAGTTTCTGGCCGAGCAGCAGGTCCGGCGTCTGGTGACCGACGAGGGCCTGCCGGTCGTGATCGTCCATCCCTCGACTCCGATCGGGCCGCGGGACGTGAAGCCGACCCCGACCGGTCGCATCGTCGTCGAGGCGGCGGCGGGGCGGATACCGGCCTTCGTCGACACCGGGCTCAACATTGTCCATGTCGAGGACGTGGCCTCGGGCCATCTGCTCGCCTTCGACCGCGGCCGGCTTGGCGAAGGCTACATCCTGGGCGGGCAGGATCTCAGCCTGGCCGCCATTCTGACCGAGATCGCGCGCCTGACCGGCCGCCAGCCGCCGCGCGTGCGGCTGCCGCGCCATCTGGTCTATCCTCTGGCGCTCGGCGCCGAAGGCTGGGCGCGGCTCGGCCATCGGCTAGGCCGGCGGACGGGCGAGCCCTTCGTGACCCTCGACGGCCTGCGCATGGCTGGCAAGACCATGTTCTTTTCGCACGACAAGGCCGCGGCGGAACTCGGTTACAGCCCGCGCCCCGCGGAAAGGGCCCTCGGAGACGCCATCGAGTGGTTTCGCGCCAACCGCTATTTCTAGGACGGGTCGGACTTCGGTGCCGGACTCGCCGGCAGCGGCGCCCTCGATCCGGGCGGGAGCCGCCGGTGCGCAAATGAACCTAACAGACTTGTGATTGGATTGGATTTGACTGCCCCGGCCGGGAAATAGCCACTTAATAGTCATGGTTTAATCTTGCGCGCAGGGGTCTATTATGGCGCGCATCGGCCGGATCACCGGCCGTTTCTCGCATAAAGGGGGTTTCCTTTGGCAGTACCCTTGATTCAGCAGGTTCGCGTCGGCGCCTACATTCTCAAGCAGCGCCTGAAGCGCAACGAGCGCTATCCGCTCGTGCTGATGCTCGAGCCACTGTTCCGCTGCAATCTGGCCTGCCCGGGCTGCGGCAAGATCGACTATCCCGATGAGATCCTGAACAAGCGGCTGAGCGTCGAGGAGTGCATCGAGGCGGTCGAATCGAGCGGCGCGCCGGTCGTATCGATTCCCGGGGGCGAGCCGCTGATCCACAAGGACATCGACCGCATCGTCGCCGAGATCGTCAAGCGCAAGCGCTTCGTCTATCTGTGCACCAATGCCCTGCTGCTCGAGAAGAAGCTGCACCTCTTCAAGCCGAGCCCCTATCTGACTTTTTCGATCCATCTCGACGGCCTGGAGGAGGAGCACGACCACGCGGTCGACCAGAAAGGCGTGTTCAAGCGCGCGGTCAAGGCGATCAAGGCGGCGCGCGACGCCGGCCACCGGGTTAACGTCAACTGCACCCTGTTTGATACGGCGCAGGCGGACAAGGTTGCCGACTATCTCGATTTCGTGCGCGATCTCGGCGTCGAAGGGGTGACCATCTCGCCGGGCTATGCCTACGAGCGGGCCCCGGACCAGGAGCACTTCCTCAATCGGCAGAAGACCAAGACCCTGTTCCGCGACATCTTCCGGCGCGGCAAGGGCCGCAAGTGGCGCTTCAGCCAGTCGACCCTGTTTCTCGACTTCCTGGCCGGCAACCAGACCTACCGCTGCACGCCCTGGAGCAACCCGACCCGCAACGTGTTCGGCTGGCAGCGGCCATGCTATCTGCTCAACGAGGGCTACGCCTCCAGCTTCAAGGAGCTGATGGAAGAGACCGACTGGGGCAGCTACGGCACCG
>CAZDBC010000111.1:0-8668 GCA_964503295.1 uncultured Kiloniellaceae bacterium
CCCGCTCCGGCGTCAGGCCCTGATCCAGCGCTGGAAGGATCGCGGCCTGACGCCGGAGCGGGTCTCGGCTTCGGAGGCCGGCGATTTCGCCGGCGGGCGGATGCTGGACCTCTACGCCGCTTACCAGGACCGGCTGCGCACCCTCAATGCCTGCGACTTCGGCGATCTGCTGCTGCACAACCTGACCCTGTTCCAGAACGATGCCGACGTTCTGGCGGAGTATCACCGGCGGTTCCGCTACATCCTGGTCGACGAGTACCAGGACACCAACGTCGCCCAGTATCTCTGGCTGCGCCTGCTCGCGCAGGGCCACCGCAACATCTGCTGCGTCGGCGACGACGACCAGTCGATCTACGGCTGGCGCGGCGCCGAGGTCGGCAACATCCTGCGCTTCGAGCAGGACTTTCCCGGCGCCCGGCTGATCCGGCTGGAGCGCAACTACCGCTCGACCGGGCACATCCTGGCCGCCGCCTCGGGCCTGATCGCGCACAACCAGGGCCGCCTGGGAAAGACGCTCTGGACCGAGGACGACGAGGGCGAGAAGCTGCGCGTGCGCGGCCTGTGGGACGGCGAGGCCGAGGCCCGCTTTGTCGGCGACGAGATCGAGGCGCTGCAGCGGCGCGGCCATGCCCTTTCCGAGATCGCCATCCTGGTGCGCACCGGCGCCCAGACGCGCGAGTTCGAGGAGCGCTTTCTGACCCTGGGCCTGCCGTACCGGGTGGTCGGCGGGCCACGCTTTTACGAGCGGCTCGAGGTGCGCGACGCGCTGGCCTACCTGCGCGTCATCGCCAATCCCGGCGACGATCTTTCGTTCGAGCGCATCGTCAACAAGCCCAAGCGCGGCCTCGGCGACGCCACTCTGCAGGTGCTGCACGCCGCGGCGCGCGCGCAGCAGGTTCCGCTGACGCTGGCGGCGCGGCGCCTGGTCGAGACCGACGAGCTGCGCCCGGCCGCGCGCCGCAGTCTGGCCGGGCTGCTTGACGATTTCGAGCGCTGGCGCGGCCTACTGGAGGTCTCGCCGCATCCGGAGCTGGCCGAAACCGTACTCGACGAATCCGGCTACACCGAGATGTGGATGAACGACAAGTCGCTCGAGGCGCCGGGCCGGCTCGACAACCTCAAGGAGCTGGTCAACGCCATGGGCGAGTTCGAGAACCTGGCCGGGTTCCTGGAGCACGTCTCGCTGGTCATGGAGGCGATCGGCGCCGAGGATCAGGACATGGTCAGTATCATGACCCTGCACGCCGCCAAGGGACTGGAGTTCGACACGGTGTTCCTGCCCGGCTGGGAGGAGGGCCTGTTCCCCAACCAGCGCGCGCTCGACGAAACGGGCCTGCGCGGGCTGGAGGAGGAGCGGCGCCTGGCCTATGTCGGCCTGACCCGGGCGCGCGAGCGGGTGATCCTGTCGTTCGCCGGCAATCGCCGCCTGCACGGCTCCTGGGTCTCGGCGGTGCCGTCGCGCTTTCTCGACGAGCTGCCGCCCGAGCGGGTCGAGCGGGAAAGCGACCAGGGCCTCTACGGCAGCGGCGCGACGACGGCCGGCGCCTGGGGCGGCGGCTTAGCCGAGTGGTCCGACGACCGCCTCACGCCCGGCTTCATGCGTGCCCGAAAGCGCGAGCGGCGCGGCCAGCCCTATATCGACGTGACGCCGCAGGTGGTCGAGGCGCTGCCGCCCGACGGTTTCGCCGCTGGTGCCCGCGTATTCCACCAGAAGTTCGGCTACGGGACCGTGTCCGCGGTCGAGGGCGACCGGCTCGCGATCGCCTTTGACCGTGCCGGCGACAAGAAGGTGATCGCGCGCTTCGTCGTGCCTGCCGACCAGGCGGGCTGAGCCCGGTGTCCGGCTGGTGCGTCGCGCTTGCCGTGCCGCGTCCGGCGCTGGCTCTGATCGAGGGCGTGCTCGAGCCGCTCGGCGGCGCGCTGGTGGCCGACGGCCCCGATGCCCGCGACGCCGTTTCCTTGCGCCTCTATCTGGCCGAGCGGCCCGACGCGGCTCGCCTGCGCGACCTCGTCGCCGCAGCGGCGGTGCAGGCCGGCGTGTCGCCCCCCGGGCTGACGATCGAGCCCTTGCCCGCGGTTGACTGGGTTGCCGAGAGCCAGAAGGCATTGCCACCGATCCGGGCCGGCCGGTTCTGGCTCCACGGGGCGCATGTGCAGGAGGCGCCGCCGCCCGGCGCCATCGCGCTGCGGGTCGAGGCCAACGCCGCCTTCGGCACCGGCCGCCACGAGAGCACGCGCGGCTGCCTGCTCGCACTCGGCGATCTGGCGCAGCGTCGCAACGCCCGTCCGCGGCGGGCGCTTGACATGGGCTGCGGCTCGGGCGTTCTGGCCATGGCGATCGCGCGTTTCTGGCACTGTCCGGTGCTTGCGATCGACAACGATCCCGCCTCGGTCGCGGTGGCGCGCGAGAACGTCAGGCTCAACGGCGTCGGAAAGTGGGTCAGGGTCGAGGCGGGCGAGGGCTACCTGGCCGCGGCGCTGCAGCGGGCGGGCCGGTTCGACCTGATCGTCGCCAACATACTTGCCGGGCCCCTGATCGCGATGGCCGGCGATCTTGCCGCCCACCTGGCCCCCGGGGGGCGGGCGATCCTGGCCGGCCTTCTGCGCACGCAGGAGCGCGCCGTCACGGCGCGCCACCGGGCCGCCGGCCTGCGGCTGGATCGACGCATCCGCCTCGGCGAATGGTCGATCCTGCAATTCAGCCGCAGGCGGGCGCGAAGCCCTGGTCAGGCGGCCGGACGGCCGAGCGCGGGGGACTGAACGCGCTCGTTGCGATTGGCCGCCGGGCGCTCGGTGCCCGCACGGATCTGGCGCAGACCGCCCGGGCGGCGCATCCAGGCGAGGAACGAACGGCGGGCCGTCTCGACCTGGGCCGCGAACTGCTCGACCACGGTCACCACCTGGTATTCGCCGCGCGCCGCCAAGGCCGCCTTGCGCTTCATCAGCTTGTCGGCGACATCGGGGATGCTGGCGCGCTCGACACCGATGTCGCGCAGGACCGCGTCCGGCAGGGCCCGAAGGTCGCGGATGGTCGCCCCGCGCTCGAGCGACAGCGTCAGCCAGACCGACAGGCGCCGCCCGAGCGACGGCCCGGCCGCAGCCCCGTCGCGGCAGACCTCCGCGGCGGCGGCATGGATCTGGCCACGCTGCAGGCCGATGTCGGCCAGCATGTGGTCGTTGAGCCGCTCGAGCTCGGCGACCGTGCGACGTTCGCGCAGGTAGCCGCGGACCGGGGACAGGAGTGCCCGGTTCACCGCTCCGAAGCCGCGCGCGAGCGCCGCGGCCAGCCGGCCGGCCATGCGCGCCACGAAAGCCGCGCGCGCATAGCGGGCCGCCAGGATCAGCGACTCCATTTCGGCCTGCTGCATGCGAGCCGGCCGGGGCGACGCCCGCACCGCGCCGTCGAGTTCCGTCAGACGAGTCATTTCATCTTCTCCAAGATCAAAACTGAATGTTCAGGTGCCGGCGCGCCGGCCATCGGTCCTTCGCCGGTCAAGTCCGCCGCGAGGCGGCGGGCACGGCGCTGTTGCACAGAAGATCGTTGTGCCGATGGCGCCCCGCCAGAGGCTTTTTCGCACTGCAGCATTGCAGCGCCGACATGCCCTAAGACTTTGTTAACTCAAGTCTGTAGCGAGCGTGTCTGGGAGGTTTCAGCGAGGTTTCGACGGCCCCGTCGAAGGGCATCTGGAGGGGCTTGCCGGGAGCCGCCCGCCTGCCTAGCGTGGCCCTTGGCGGCGCGGACCCGGAGCACTCTCGGGCTGCGGCGGCGTGTCAGGCTGGAGCGACGGACATGACACAATCGGCTTCCGATCCGGCGGCGGATCACGGCGCGGACCCGGGGCAAACGTCGGCTGCGGCAGACGAAGTGCATGCCGCGCGGCTGGCCGAACTGCGCACGGAGCTTGAGCGGCGCGGCCTGCACGGCTGGATCGTGCCGCGGGCCGACGAACATCAGGGCGAATCGGTTCCGCCCGGCGCGCAGCGCCTGCAGTGGCTGACCGGCTTCGGCGGCTCTTCCGGCTTGGCCGTCGTGCTGCCGACGGTCGCCGCCATTTTCGTCGACGGCCGCTATACGCTGCAGGTGCGCCAGGAGGTGGATCCGGCGCTGTTCACGCCGCGCCATGTCACGGATGAACCGCTGGGCGACTGGTTCAAGGCCGAGCTCGCGCAGGGTCAGATCATCGGCTTCGATCCCTGGCTACACACCGAGGCCCAGGTGAAGCGCCTGCGCGAGGACGTCGAGGCGGCCGGCGGCCAGCTGCAGGCCTGCGCAGATTCGCCGCTCGATGCGGTGTGGCGCGACCGGCCGGGACCGCCTTTGGCCCCGGTCGTGCCCCATCCGCTCGACTACGCGGGCGTGGCATCGACGGCCAAGCGCGACGACCTGGCCGGCAAGCTGCGCAAGCGGGGCGCCAACGCGGCCGTGCTCACTCTGCCCGATTCGATCGCCTGGCTGCTCAACGTGCGCGGCGGCGACGTGGAGGGCGCCCCTCTGCCGCTCTCGTTCGCCATTTTCTACGACGACGGCCGGGTCGACTGGTTCGTCGAGGAGGCGAAGCTGACGCCCGAGCTGCCCGGACATCTCGGCAATGGCGTCGCCTGCCTGGCGCCGGGGCGTTTCCTCGAGCGGCTGCAAGCTTTGGGAAAGGGCGGGGCCAAAGTCCTTGTCGATCCGGACTCGGCGCCGCTGCACGTGCTGGAACGGCTGGGGGAAGCCGGCGCCAAGCTGTTGCGCGGGCGTGACCCCTGCCAGCTGCCCAAGGCGATCAAGAACCCGACCGAACTGTCCGGCAGCCGCGCCGCCCATGCCCGCGACGGTGCCGCGGTGGCACGCTTCCTGGCCTGGCTGTCGGCCGAGGCGGCGGCGCGGGCGCGCGCCGGCCGGCCGGTGACGGAGCTGGAAGCGGCCGAGCGCTTGGCGGCGTTCCGCGCCGCCGATCCGCTGTTCCGGGGCGTCTCCTTCGAGACCATCTCGGCGGCCGGCCCGAACGGGGCGATCACGCACTACCGGGTGACCGAGGCGAGCAGCCGGCCGCTGCTGCCCGACAGCCTCTATCTGGTCGATTCCGGCGGCCAGTATCTGGATGGCACCACCGACATCACCCGGACGGTGGTCATCGGCACGCCAGAGGCGGACATGCGTGCCGCCTTCACCCGCGTGCTGCAGGGCCACATCGCTTTGGCCCGGGCGCGCTTTCCCCGCGGCACGTCGGGTCATCAGCTCGACAGTCTGGCACGCTATCCGCTGTGGCTGGCCGGTCTCGACTATGACCACGGCACGGGCCACGGCGTCGGCAGCTATCTCTCGGTGCACGAGGGGCCGCAGCGCATCTCCAAGCTGCCCCAGCAGGTGCCGCTGGAGCCCGGCATGGTGCTGTCCAACGAGCCCGGCTACTACCGCGCCGGCGCCTGGGGCATCCGGATCGAGAACCTGGTTGCGGTCGTCGAGAGCCCTGACCCGCCGCTCGACGAACGCCGGATGTTGGCCTTCGAGACCCTGACATTGGCGCCGATCGACCGGCGGCTGATCGCGACGGAACTGCTGACGGAGGCCGAGCGCGCTTGGCTCGACGCCTACCATGCGCGGGTGCGCGCCGAGTTGCTGCCGCGGCTTGATGGTGCGGCTGCCGACTGGCTGGTCGCGGCGACCGCGCCGCTCTGAGACCGGCGGGGAGACCGGCGGGTCAGGGGGCGGGCGCGCCCTTTGCGTCCCGCGCGAGCTGGTGGCAGTAGCCGGCGATCTCGCGCCCGAGCGGGCTGTCCGGCAGGCGCGCCGGGTCGGTCGAGAGCTCGGCCCACCAGCCGTCGTCCCGCCATTGCGGGCTGAGACCGAGACCCTCGATCAGCCGGCGGGCCGCCGGGTTGTCGTCGGCGATCCGGGCGCCGAGCCGGCCGATGCCGGCCGCGCGCGCCGTTTCCATCAGTGCCGCGATCAAGGGTCTGGCCAGACCCTTCCCCTGCCAGGGGTCGAGCACGGTCAGGGCGATCTCGGCCAGATCGCCGGTAGGCGATTCGCGGGCATAGCGGCCGACCGCGACAAACACCCGGCCGTGCGCCAGCAGCCAGCCGGCGCGGTCGCGCTGGTCGAGGTCGGTCAGGTAGGCGAGCTCGCGTGCGGACAGCGCGGGCCGCGCGCTCTGGAACCGCAGGTAGCGGCTGCGCGCGGAGAGGCGGGAGATGCCGGCGGCCAGGATCGGCCCGTCGTCCGGCCGCAGTGGCCGGAGGTGCACGCGCCGCCCCCCGGTCATCACGATCTCATGCATGCCCCCAGGCAGGTCCGGGTCCGGGCCGAGCCGGGGCGGGTCAGTCCGCCGCCGGCCGCGTCGGCAGGCCGGCGTCGAAGTCGTAATAGAGGGTCTGGAAGGGCTCGCGGAAGGCGAGGACCTCGGGCAGCACGGCCTCCGGCGCTTCGCCCTCGACCACGATGCGGGCGATGAAGTCGGCGATGGTTTCCATCTCCTGCTCGAACATGCCCAGGCGCGTCACCTCGATCGTGCCGATGCGCAGGCCGCCTGGATAGTCCCAGTCCTCCGGCCGGTCGGCCGGAATCAGGTTCTTGTTGGTGATGATATTGGCCCGCTCCAGCGTCTGCGCCACCTTCAGCCCGCGCCCGAAGTCGCGCAGGTCGGCGATCACCTGATGGGTCTCGGTGAAGTCCTTGTGGGCGCCCAGCATGGGAATGCCGCGCGCCTGCAGGGCCCGGCCGAGCGCCTTGGCGTTGCGCACGATCTGCGCCATCAGCGCCGCGCCGAAGGCGATCGCCTCGGCGGCGGCGAGCGCCAGGGCGGCGACCCGGTTGACCTGGTGGGTCGCCGCCCAGACGGGGAAGACCGCGGTGGTCAGCGGCTCCGTCAGGTCCGGATCGTCCCACAGCAGAATGCCCGACTGCGGGCCGGAGAAGGTCTTGCCGGCCGAGCCGGTCATGACGTCGGCGCCCTCGCGCAGGGGGTCCTGGAACCGCCCGCCGCCGATCAGGCCGAGCTGGTGGGCGCCGTCGAAGAACAGCCGGCCGCCCCAATCGGCCAGTACCTGCTTCATTTCGGCGACCGGCTGGGGAAAGAGCGTCATGGACAGGCCGAGCGCGACCAGCTTCGGCCGCACCAGCGGCGCCGCGATCCGGAAGGCGTCCAGGTCGACGACCAGCTCGTGGGGATCGACGGGGATGTCGACGATCTTGAGGCCGCGCATGCCGGCCGGGCCGTCGGGCCGGTTGGAGGAATGGCCGCCGAGCGGCTGGGCGACGCTCATGATGACGTCGCCGGGATCGGTCATGGCCCCGTAGACCGCCGCGTTGCCGATCATGCTCGCGCAGAGGCGATGGTCGGCGTAGGCGCAGCGGAAATGGCGCTTGAGCAGCTCGACGCAGAGCGCCTCGACCTCGTCGATGTGACGGGTGCCGGCGAACCAGCGGTTCACCGGGCCGATGTGCCCCTCCGCGGCACGGGTGCCGATCTCGCTGGCGAGCAGGGCGCGCACCCCCGGGCTGGTCGGCGCCTCCGGCGCCAGCAGGTTGATGCACTGCCGGCCGCGCCATTCCGCGTTGCGTTCGACCGCCTCGACCACGAGCTGGCCCATCTCGCGCGCATCGGCACAGGCCGCGAGCAGGTCGCGGGCGGACCGCAGGGTGGCACTGTCGTGGATTTCGGGCCGGTTGCCGGTGCCGGCGGCGCTGTCGCGCATGGGACGTCTCCTCGCTTGTGCATGCTGAGGATAGCGCGCAATGAAACTGAATAAAATTCGATTATGCCTTCCGATTTTTTCAATATAGGATGACGCCGTAGCGTAACTGCGAAATATACGGAAATATGAATCGCAAACCCCGACCGACGAAACCGGCCCGGCCCTCGGGACCGTCCTCCGAACCGCCGAGCCTCGACGCGATCGACCGGCGCATCCTCGACGTGCTGCAGCAGGACAACCAGATCACCAATCTGGCGCTGGCCGAGAAGGTCGGCCTGTCGCCGCCACCCTGCCTGCGCCGGGTGCGGAGGCTGCGCGAGAGCGGCGTCATCGCAGCCGACGTGTCGCTGCTCGATCCGGCCAGGGTCGGACGCAGCGTGATCGCCTTCGTCGGCGTCGAGCTCGAGCGCCAGCGCGTGGACCTGCTGTCCAGCTTCGAGCGCAAGATCGCCGCCGAGCCCGAGGTGCAGCAATGCTATTTCGTGTCCGGCGACAACGACTACCTGCTGGTCGTCACCTGCGCGGACATGGAGCACTACAACGCCTTCTGCCGGCGGGTGCTGGCCAACGAGCCCAACATCCGGCGCTTCCGCACCAGCTTCAACCTGACGCGGATCAAGTACGACACGCGCATTCCGCTCGGCTGAGCGGGCGGGGCTCCGAGCGCTCAGGCCTTCTGCCCGATCAGCTGGAGCCACTCCGCTTCGGTGAGGGTTGTCACACCGAGGTCGGCCGCCTTGCGCGCCTTGGAGCCGGCGTCGGCGCGGCCCGTGCGGCCATGCACAAGCAGACCGGCCTCGACAAGAAGACGGTGCTCAACATCCGCCCCGCCTTCCTGATCCGGACGCGTAGGCCGGGCTAGAACAGCCCGAACAGGTCGCGGCGACCGTGCACGGCACGAACGATCTCCACCCCGCCATCGGTGGTTCGGTAAAGTAGAAGATACGGGCCTCTGATCAGATAGCGCAGGCCCGGCCGGATGTCGTCG
>CAZDBC010000112.1:0-8626 GCA_964503295.1 uncultured Kiloniellaceae bacterium
GCGCGGGAATCCAATCGCTGGTCAAGTGGGCTGCATAGCCGGCCCGGAAAAAGGCTTCGACGCCGCAAAACAGCCGGTGATGGTGCTCGTGCCAGCCGATCCCGCACCCGCTCTTGAAGGCCTCGACCAGCCTGTCCTCGCTGTCGTAACCGGCCGCGACCACGTCGAAGGCCGGCGCCAGATAGGTCGGGCTCGTGCCGTCGACCAGCACGGCGGCGTGCTCGGCCGGCAGTTCGTAACGCCGGTCGGTCGATCGGTAGACGAGGTAGCCGCCGGCCGCCTGGCTGTCGAGCCACTCCTGCACGTAGCGTGCATTGGTGCCGCTGCGCGCGGCGAGTTCCGCGGCGGTCGCCGGCCCGCCCTCGGCCAGGGCGCGATAGAGCCCCAGCCGATGCCCGACGTTGGTCATCACGCCCGACCACGCGCCTGCGAGGTCGGTCAGGAAGCGTTCGACGAAGGCGTCGCGGCGCGCGGGATCGAAGGAGGTGTCGCTCATCGGAAAGTTCCCGTGACGGCTGCTGTGAGGCCGAAGATGAAAAGGGGAGGGCAGATCACAGAATGGCCCGCCCTCGCCCGGGACCGCTGAAATTGCCGGTTGTCCAAGAATGCAGGTCGTCGGCGCCGCTGGGGCGTCGTCGACCGGACCCTTGAGGGCGGGCCGACCCTTGAAATGCCGGCCGATTTACAGCATGCCGGTTTCCGTCGTGTGTCGCGATCCTGGGAGATGTGTTTCAAGTGTTTCCCGGGACTGTGGCATTTCTAACAGGCGTTCCGCCTGGCGCACCGCTATCGTAAAGCGCTGGTGCGGCGCCCCGGCAATGGCCGGCGGGCAACTCTGGGGGCGTTCGAAGGATGATCGAGGTCTACTACGCGACCAACCGCAACGTGCTGGTGGAAGGCGAGAAGCCCGAGTTCGGCAACGCCTTCAATCCCTCCGGACCGCACGCCTTACGCTACGGCTCGGCGCAGGTGCGCAAACGGCGCGGCGACTACGAGGTGGAGAGCATCTACCTGGCGCCGGAGAGCATTCCGGCGGAGCGGGGCGCCGACCAACTGCTGGGCAGCAAGGCGATCTACGAGGCGCTGCGCGCGAAGATGGCGGCCGACAAGATCGATGTCATCGGGCTTATCCACGGTTACGCCTCCGATATCGAGACTGCGCTGGCGCGAGCCGCCGAGCTCAAGGACAAGTACCGTGTCGCCGGGCGGGAGCCGCACGTCTTCGTCTTCTCCTGGCCATCGGACGGGGCCATGGCGCCGTTTCTCTCCTATTACAGCGACCGCGACGACGCGCGCGCCTCGGGACAGGCGATCGCGCGGGCCTTCCTCAAGCTGCGCGATTTCCTGATCGAGCTGGGACGGGACCGTCACTGCGAGCAGTCGATCCACCTGGTCGCCCATTCCATGGGCAATTACGCCTTGCGTCACGCGATCCAGGCCATCCGTTCGCAACTCGCCGGGCAGCTCCCGCGCCTGCTCGACAACGTCTTCCTGATGGCCGCGGACGAGGACGACGACGCTTTCGAGCACGATTACAAGCTGCGCCTGCTGCCCGAACTGGCCCGGGCAGTGCACGTCTACTTCACGCCCGGCGACCGGGCCCTCGTGATCAGCGATCGCACCAAGCGCAATCCGGACCGCCTCGGGTCCCTCGGGCCGCGCATCCGCGAGAACATTCCGCGCAAGATCACCCTGATCGACTGCCGCGACGTCGACAGCTCGAAGGGCGATCTTTCCAACCACCAGTACTATCGGCTGCGCGCCGAGGTGATCGACGACGTCAACCATGTCCTGGCCGGACGCGCGCCCGGCGAGATCGCCAACCGCGAGTACCGTCCCGACGACCGCAGCTATCTGATCAGGGCGAAAGCCAAGGCCAGGTCGACCAGGCGGAAGGCGGCAGGCGGCGGCCCGGGGCGCGAACGGTGAGCGCGCCGTTCCGTCCGGTCTAGCCGAGCATGACGAAGCGCATCGTCGTCTGCCTCGACGGCACCTGGAAGAAGCCGGAAACGGCCGACGGCGAGAGTCACTCGAGCAACGTGCTCAAGTTCATGCGCGCGCTGAAGACGACCGGCGCGGACGGCCTGGCGCAGGTGGTCTACTACGACCGCGGTGTCGGCTCCGACAACGTCCTGGACAAGTATCTCGGCGGCCTCTTCGGATTCGGATTGTCGCGCAACATGCTGGAGGCCTATCGCTGGGTCGCCAACAACCACGAAACCGGCGACCGGCTCTACTTCGTCGGTTTCAGCCGCGGCGCCTATACCGCGCGCAGCCTCGCCGGCCTGATCGGCGCGGTCGGCCTCATGAGCAAGCTCGAGGTCGGCGCCTTGCCGGAGGCCTACGATTACTACCGCGTGCCGCCGGCCGAGCGCCAAAGCCACGCCTACCATCCGACCGCCGCCAGGCGCGCGAAGCCGGCCATTACCATGGTCGGCGTTTGGGACACGGTCGGCGCGCTCGGCATTCCGATCTCGAGATTCGCGTCGTTCAACAAGCGCTACGCCTTTCACGACGTCCAGCTCGGCGACTGCATCGAGAACGCCTTCCAGGCGCTCGCCGTCGACGAGTTTCGCAAGCCCTTCGCGCCCACGATCTGGGAGAAGCCGGACGGCTGGACGGGCCGGCTCGAGCAGCGCTGGTTCGCCGGAGCGCACAGCAATGTCGGCGGCGGCTATGCCGACTGCCGCCTGTCCGATATCGCGCTCGATTGGATGATCGGGTGCGCGCACGACTGCGGCCTCGACTTCGACCCGGATTACCTCGACTGCTTTCTGCACGAGCCGCCCCGCCACGTCGGCGCCCTGGGCGACGAGTACAAGGGCCTCTACCGCCTGCTCTACCGGAAGCATCTGCGCGAGGTGGCACGGGATCCGGCACGCGGGCTCGACATCCACCCCTCGGTGCTGGAGCGTGCGACGGACGCGGCACTCGACTACCGTCCCGCCAACGTCGCCGGTCTCGATGACTCTAAAGAGTCGCGTCCGCCCGAATCGTGAGCCGCGGCCGCGCGAGTCGCATCACAACTCCAAGAGGACCGCGACCACAAGGAGCAGCACGACAAAGGCGAGCAGCCCGCCGAAGCAGGCGAGCAGCCAGCGTCCCCAGCCCCACGACTTGTCCGCGCCGTCCAGTTTCGCGATCTCGTGTTCGGCTTCGGCGGCGAGGCTGCCGGCGGCGGCGCGCGTGAACATCTCGCTGGCATCGACCAGAGCGGCACGGGCTTCCGCACTTCGACCCTCCCGCCGGAACACGCGCGCCATGCCGCGCCTGGTCATGGCCGCGCCGTACCAGTTGTGCACGGTACGAAACAGCAGGATCGCGCGTTCCGCGGCTTCCAGCGCGTCGCCGCGCAGGCCGAGGGCCAGGTAGACGCGGCCGAGATTGCTGAGGGCGACCGCCTCGCCGTTCATGTCGCCGGCCTGCTGCGCGATGTCCCGGCTGCGCTCCAGATTCTCGCGGGCGTCCTGCCACTCGGCGCGGTCCGCATAGAGCAGCCCGATGTTGTTGTAGACCTGTCGGGGGCGAAAGACCTCGCCGCCCTGCTCGAGGTGGCCGAGCGCAGTCTCGAACGCGGCGAGCGCCCGCTTTGGCTGGCCGAACCTGCGATAGAGGATGCCCAGCGCGTTCCAGGCCGTCGCCATCTCGCTGTGTTCGCCCCTCTGCTCTGCCAGCATGACGGCATCCTGCAGGCTTTCCCTGGCCTCCTTCTCCTGGCCCATTTCGGTCAGCAGGGCGCCCATGCCCTGAAGCGCACGCAACTCCTGATCGGCGGCTTCGGGCGTGCCAGCGGCGTAGTCGCGCAGCTCTGCAAACACCGTCGCGGCGCGCTCGAAATCGCGCAGCTGCCTGTACGCGTTCGCCAGGCGGAACAGACAGCGTGCCCGCAGCGCGGGGTCGTCCCGCACGCTGTCGCGTTCGAGCAGAGACAACAGCCTGTGCTGCGCCTTGTCGTGATGGTGCAGGTCGCTTTCGAGCTTGGCCTCGTGGTAGTCGAGCCAGCTGCGCTGGTTGGCCGAGAGGATCGGCTCGTACTCGCGCATCAGCATGATCAGCGCTTCGCAGGATTCGAGGCGGAAGCGATAGCGCTCCGACCGGCACATCTCCTGGAATGCGGCGAAGCCCTTGAGGCGGTCTGCGCCGGTCAGGTGAAAGATGCGCTGGCGCCTGGCCACGGCCTGCGCCTCGCCGATCTCGCTGTCGGCGAGGCGGGCGAAATGCCGTTCGAGACGGGCGTTCGCGGCCTTGAACAGCCCCCACCGCTCGGCGTCCACGTCATGGCCTTCCAACCACTGTCCGAACAGATAGTCGCGCACCTGGTCGTGCAGCACATGGCTGTCGCCGAGCGGTATGACGAAGGAGAGTGGGCGCAGCTCGTCGGCGGCCGCGGCGAGCGCAGCTTCGTCGACGTCCGGGAGCAGCGCCTTGGCGACCGCGCGGTCGACGCTGTGCGGGATCGCGCCCAGGCGCAACAGGCGCTGCGCGGCCGGCGAGAGCTGACGGGCGACCAGTTCGACGCTGCCTGCGACGCCGGCCGGCAGGCCGGCGATCAGTGCCCGGTATTCCTCGACGGCGCTCGGCTCGCTAGCCATCGCCGGGTCCCGGCCCGTCGCGCCGGCGCTGTTGGATCTTGAGGAAGCCGTCGACGTGGGTCGCCAGCTCGAGCATGTTGCCCTTGGTCACGACCAGAAGCATGTCGGCAAGGGCCTCGCGGCTCTCCTCGTCGATGCCGCGCCGGGTGAGATAGGCGAGCACGTGCTCGCGGGTCAGCGGCAGCAGCTCGGCGATCTCCACCGCGCCGCGCCACAGGCGGTCGAAACTGGGCTCCTTGCGTCCGGACAGGACGAACTTGACGTCACCGAGGCGCTGCTCGCAGGCCGCCGGAAGAAGCTCGCCGAGCACCCAATCCTCGGTCTCCTCGCTCATCTTCTCGGCGGCGTCGAGGAAGACCACGACATGCCGGCCCTTGAGTGCCAACGCCATGCCGTCGACGAAGGCATCGGTCAGGCGGGCGCGGGTTTCGCTGGCGGAGACCTGCAGATCCGCCCGCGGTTCGGTCAGCATGACGTCCTTGACGATGACGCCGGCGATGTCGCCGACCTGCGCGCCTTCGCCGATGCTGGCCCCCTGGGCCACGCTGATCGCGCCTGCGCCTTCCACGGTGACCTTCAGCTCGTACTGCGGAACGGTGAAGAAGTTCACCAGGTCGGTGAAGCGGCTGAAGAACTGGGGACCGAGGTCGTCGCGCATCTTGCGCATGATGGCGAGCGCGTCGTGGTTGCGCGTTTCGGTCCAGACGATCTCGGATTTGTCGAGCCCGCGGTTGGCCACCTCGTGGAGCATCTTGGCGACCAGGGAGGACTTGCCCACGCCGCCCGGGCCCCAGACGACGAACAGGCAGGTGCCGTCGCCGTCCAGCATCTCGCAGAAGCGCCCCATCTCGCGCTCGCGGTCGACGAACTCCGCTAGCAGGCGATCGATGTAGCTGCTCACGACGCGTCCCTCTCGCGGCGTCGGCAGTGCCCCGGCATCAGTCGCGGCCCGCGTCCTCGCTGGCCGGCGACTTTCTAGGTACATTGTCTTTTGCCGGCGCGGCCACGGTGACGCCTGAAATGTCGCCCAGCTTGCCGCCGCGTATCTTCGCCTTGCGACCGACGTCGACGTCGCGTGCGATACCGGTTTCGCCCCGGCTGCCCGCATCCTGGCTTACGCCGGTCACGTTCCCGGCCTCGACGTCGTGCAGTTGGGCTTCGTCAAGCACGCTCACCCGTTCGCGTTGCGGCGCCTTCGGCGTCTCCTTGCGCCGAAACGACAGCCGCAGTGGCTTCAGACCGATGTCCACCACCCCTCCGAGGCTGAGGGCGACGATCAAGACGACGCCGCCGACGAGCAGGGCAATGATCCAGACAAGCGGGTCGTCGGGCATGGCGCCCTCCTTCAGGTCATCAGTTCCTGGGCGAGCGCTGCGCCGTCGAAATGCTCCTTGCGCGCGCGCATGTCGTAGTAGAGCAGGATCGCGGCGACCTGGAACAGTGGTGCCGATAGCGAGGCCAGGACCACGATGATGAGATTGGCGACGAAGCCGTCGTCGTTGCCGCCGGCGATGGCGATGGCCATGCCGAGCAGAACCCCGATCGCCAGCATGACCAGCAGGACAACAAGCAGGATCAGCAGCACGATGCCGAGATTACGCCAGTGGAAGCCCTTGCCCAGCGTATAGGAGCGCTTGCAGGCCTCGATGGCGCCGCGCCGCTCGATGATGACCGCGGGAAGGCAGAACAGCAGGGCGACCATGACGTAGAAGCCGGGCACGATCAGAAGCGCAAGGCCCGCTATCGTCGCCACGGTGTAGATCAGGTAGGCGCCGAGATAGGGCCAGAACATGCGGAACAGGGCGCCGTAGGACCGGACCACGCTGGGGCGGTTGCCGAGGCAGATGTCCGAGATCGCGAAAGCCACCGCCCCCAGCGTGAAGCTCGAGACCACCGTGTCGAGCGCGCCGAAGATCAGCTCGCCGGTCTCGTCGCCCCGTCCTGCCGCATCGGCCTCGAGCAGCAGGATGGGAAGCATGGGCAGGAGATAGATCAGGAAGATCGCCGGCAGATGCCGAAAATAGAGACGAATGCTGTCGCTCAGGATCTGCCCCGCCGTGCGCTCCGTTATGTAGTTCGCCATCGGGCGGTGGTTCCGTTGAGCCGCCTCGCGCGGCCAGCGTTTGGCTTCGGTCGTGCCGTGCCGGGTCGATCCCGCGGTATGACCGGAACGGTACGGAAAATGCTACAAGCTCGTGTAGCCGGCACAAAGGCCGTTCTGCGGCCCGGCGACGGCGCAGGCTAGATTGCTTGCGGGCGGCCGGCTGTGCGGGATGTCACAGCCCGTCGGTCGCGGCGCCCGTGCCGGCGAGGGGGCCGCCCGTCCGGGCTCACTCCCGGATCTTCAGCATGATCTTGCCGATGTGGCGGCTCGATTCCATCAGCCGGTGGGCCTCGGCGGCCTCCTCGAGCGGAAAGACCTTGTGGATGACCGGCGCGACCGTCCCGCCGGACAGCAGGGGCCAGACCTTGTCCAGCAGGTCGTCGGCGATCAGCTTCTTCTGCGCGACGGTGCGCGGGCGCAGGGTCGAGCCGGTGATGGTCAGGCGGCGCATCATCATGGGCAGGAAGTCGAACTCGACCTTGCTGCCCTTGAGGAAGGCGATCTGGACCAGACGGCCCTCGAGGGCGAGGCATGAGAGGTTCTTGGCCAGGTAGGGCCCCCCGACCATGTCGAGGATGAGGTCGACCCCCGCGCCGCCGGTCAGCTCTTTGATACGCGCGACGAAGTCCTCCTCGCGGTAGTTGATCGCCGCGTCCGCGCCCAGCTCTTCGCAGAAGGCGCATTTCTCCGCGTTGCCGGCGGTGGCGAAGACGCGCGCGCCGAAGTGGCTGGCGAGCTGGATCGCGGTGGTGCCGATGCCGCTCGAGCCGCCGTGAATCAGGACGTCCTCGCCGGACACCAGACGGCCGCGCTGGAAGACGTTGGTCCATACCGTGAAGAAGGTCTCTGGCAGGGCGCCCGCGCGCACCATGTCGTAGCCTTCGGGCAGGGGCAGGCAGAGGTCGCGCGCCGCCGTGCAATACTCCGCGTAGCCGCCGCCGGTCACCAGCGCGCAGACCTTGCGGCCCAGCTCGGTCTCCGGCACGCCGGGCCCGACCGCCACCACGGTTCCGGCGATCTCCAGGCCCAGGATGTCGGAGGCGCCGGGCGGCGGCGGGTAGTTGCCGCTGCGCTGCATGCAGTCGGGCCGGTTGACGCCCGCAGCCGCCACCTCGACCAGCACCTCGCCCTCGGCCGGCTCAGGCAGGGGACGGTTGTCGGGCACCAGCACCTCGGGTCCGCCGGCCCCGTCCTGCTTGATGTAGCGCATGGTCTCGGGCAGGGCGGGGCTGGGCATGGTGATGCAATCCCGGTTGTTGTTGGTGGCAGGGGCCGGCACGCCGGCGGGCGAAGCCGCGGTCTGCGGCCGATGGTATTCTAGCGGCCATGCCTTGCCCGGCAAGCCACGCCCGTGGCACATAGCCTGTGCCGACGCTGCCCGCCCGTCAGGACGTCCCGCGCCCATGCCGATCACCGGACGCACCCGCGTTTTCGCCGTCATCGCCGACCCGATCGGCCATGTCCGCGCGCCCGAGCTGTTCAATCCGATCTTCTCCGAACGCGGCCTCGATGCGGTGCTGGTCCCCCTGCACGTCGGCGCCGCCCGCTTGCCGGCCGCCTGGCCGGGCCTGCGCGCCTGGCGCAACCTGGGCGGCATCTGGGTGACGATTCCGCACAAGGCGGCGGTCGCGCGCCTCTGCGACGAGGCGAGCGCGGCTGTGCGTCAGGTCGGCGCCGCCAACATCGTGCGCCGGGACCCGGACGGGCGCATGGTCTGCGACATGTTCGACGGGGCCGGCTTCGTCGCCGGCCTGCGCGCCCAGGGCCACGAGCCGGCCGGCCGGCGGGCGCTGCTGCTCGGGGCCGGCGGGGCGGCCTCGGCGATCGCCTTCGCCCTGGCCGAGGCGGGCGTCGCGCGTCTCGCCATCGCCAACCGCACCGCCTCCAAGGCGGAGGAGCTGGCCGCTGCCGTCGGCCGGGCCTACCCGGA
>CAZDBC010000113.1:0-3576 GCA_964503295.1 uncultured Kiloniellaceae bacterium
GTCCGAGTCGCCCCACGTGGCGGCGGGCAGCGGACGGTCGGCCTTTACCTTAAGCAGAGCGAGATCGGTCTTCTCGTCCGAGCCGACGACCTCGGCCGTCAGGGTCCGATCGTCGAAAAGGCGAACCTTCACCTCGTCCGCTTCCGCCACGACGTGGTGGTTGGTCACGATGTAGCCGGACGGGTCGATGATAAAGCCCGAACCGAGCGAAGTCTGCCGCTGCCGCGGCGGCACCGGCGGCTGACCGCGGCGCTCGAAAAAGTCCCTGAAGAACTCCTCGAAGTCCTCGGCCGGGTTGCCGGGGGCCCCGCCACTCGGCCGCTTCTGCGTGGTGGCGATGTTCACCACCGTCGGCAACAGGCGCTCGGCCAGATCGGCAAAACCGTCGGGCGCCGCCCGCGCCTCGGAGCCGAGCGGATCGAGCGCCATAAGCAGGCCAAGCCCGAGCGCGCAGGCGCCCAAACTCCTCGCCCTGCGCTCACGCGGATGGGGCGAGGCGGCCCGTACCTTGCCGGCGCCAGGATCCGCGCGCATGCACGTCGATAAGGAGCGCAACATATGACTTACCTCTTTGTCTGCGCCGCCACGGTACCGCGGCAACCAAGCCGAACGCCCGTCCCGGACCGTAGTGCGCTTCGTTAACTGGGTCAGGCTGCACCTGAATCGGGACGTTAATATGGCAGAGCCCCGCCATTCTGGACAGCCCCGCAGCCCTAGGTAAGGAGCTATCCGCGCAGCAACCATACTCCGAAGACCCCGATGGCGGCCGCCATCAGGCCGGCGACCCTCAGGCTTTCGGGCGGCAACTGCTCCGCCACCTCAAGCAACCAGTGCAGGCGCCCTGCGAACACCGCCAGGAAGAGGCCTTCCAGCACCAGAACCAACGCGAGCGCAGTCAGAAGATCGGTCATGGCGCATTCAAGTCAGGCCTCGCAGCCGCCGCCCCAGGGGCGGACCCGCCCGTGGGCGCACCCTCTCTTCTCGCCGCTATTCCGCCGATCCCTGCCCGCGCGTGATCTGGTTGAAGAACTCGAAGAACTCGCTGTCCGGCGACAGCACCATGTAGGTGTTCTCGCTGCCGAGCGCCTCCTGATAGGCCTGCATCGAGCGGTAGAAATTGAAGAAGTCCGGGTCCTGGCCATAGGCCTTGTTGAGGATGGAGGTCCGGGTGCCCTCGCCTTCGCCGCGCAGGATGTCGGCTTCCCGTTCGGCCTCCGCCTGGATCACCGTGGCCTCGCGGTCCGCCGTGGCCCGGATGCGCTGGGCCTGCTCGAAGCCCTGGGCGCGAAACTCGGCGGCCTCCCGCTCGCGCTCCGAGCGCATGCGGGCATAGACCGCCTGACTGGTCTCCTCGGGCAGGTCGGCGCGCCGGATGCGCAGGTCCAGGATGTTGATCCCGAACGCCAGCGCCTGACCGTTCACGCGGTCCCGGATGTTACGCATGATTTCGATGCGCTCCTCCGATAGCACATTCGCCAGGTTCACATTGCCGAGCACGCTGCGCAGGCTGGCGTTAATGATCGAGGAGAGGCGCTGGCGGATCGCCGCCTCCGTGCGCACGGTCTGGAAGAACAGCAGCGGATCGGTGATGCTGTAGCGTGCGAAGACATCGACCAACAGGCGCTTCTGGTCGCTCAGGATGACCTGTTGCACCGGCGGATCGACGTTCAGCACCCGCTTTTCGTAGAAGGTCACGTTCTGAACGACGGGGATCTTCCACGCCAGCCCGGGTTCCGTTACCACCCGCTTGGGCTCGCCGAACTGAAGGACGATCGCCTGCCGCGTCTGGTGCACCGTGAACAGGGTCATGGTCGCAACGATACCAAGAACGATCACGGCGATGCCGCCGATGACCAGCCATCGCTTGGACATGGCGCGCCTCCCTAATTGGCCGGCTGCGCGGCGCCGTCGCGCCGCCGCAGCTCGTTGAGCGGAAGATACGGAATCGCCCCGTTGCCGCCGGTCGCCTGGTCGAGAATCACCTTCTCGTTGCCGGCGAAGACACCCTCAATGGTCTCCAGGTACATGCGGCGGCGCGTGACGTCCGGATTGTCGCGGTAGGCCGCATAGACCGACAGGAAACGCTGCGCCTCACCTTCGGCCTCGTTGCGCAGCCGCTCCTTGTAAGCCTGAGCGGCCTGGATGGTCCGCTGGGCCTCGCCGCGGGCGCGCGGCAGGACGTCGTTGCGGTAGGCATCGGCCTCGTTGCGCAAGCGATCCCGGTCCTGCAGGGCCCGTTGAACGTCGTTGAAGGCGTCGATCACCGGCTCCGGCGGCTGCACGTCCTGCAACTGGATCTCGGTGATCTCGATGCCGGCCTCGTACTCAGTCAGGATGCTCTGCAGCAACTCCCGGGTGTCGATCTCGATCTGCTGGCGCGCTTCGGTCAGGGCCGGCTGAATATCCGTGCGGCCGATGATCTCGCGCATTGCGCTCTCGGCGGCGATCTTCACCGTCGCCTCCGGGTCGCGAATATTGAACAGATAGCGGCCGGCATCGGAAATTCGCCACAGCACCGTAAAGTCGATGTCGATGATGTTCTGGTCGCCGGTCAACATCAGGCTTTCCTCGTCGACATCGCGCCGTGCCAGCCGCTCGCTGGCCGCCGCCGTGCCGCGAAAGCCGATGTCGATCTGCCGAATCTGCGTGACCTGGGGCGTCAGCACCGACTCGATCGGGTAGGGCAGATGATAGCGCAGGCCCGGCTCGGTGGTGTCGATCCACTTGCCGAAACGCAGCACCACCCCCTGTTCGTCCGCCTGGACCCGGTAGATGCCGGACGCGAGCCAGAGGGCAAGAATCACCACCGCCGCGATCAACAGCCCCGTCCCGCCGATGCTACCGCCGGGGATCAGCTGTTTGAAGCGGTCCTGCCCTTTCCTGATGAAATCTTCGAAGTCGGGTGGTCGCGGGCCGCCACCGCCCGATCCACCACCGCCGCCACGGCCCCAAGGGCCGCCGGATCCTCCGCCCGAACCGCTTCCCCAAGGGCCGCCGCCGGAACCTCTGTTCTCCCAAGGCATATGCCGTCCATCCTAACCTCAGTGGGCCCCGCCGCTGCCTGTGCCGTGCCGAAATCGGCTGGACACCGCTTTTTCGATCACGGAAGCACTCATATATAGGGATTGATGATCGCTTTGTCCCGTCCGGGATATCGGCAGAGGTTCGGAGTTGTCAAGCATGGGTCAAGTCAGCGAGCAGCAAGTCACAGAAGCCCTGAGGTCGGTCATCGAGCCGGAACGGCAAGAAGACATCGTGAGCCTCGGCATGGTCTCGGGGCTGATCGTCAAGGACGGCAACGTCGGTTTCGCGATCGAAGTGGATCCGCGCAAGGGGGCGCAGCTCGAGCCCGTGCGCAAGGCCGCCGAAGAGGCGGTTCACCGCCTCGACGGCGTGGTCTCGGTGACCGCTGTTCTGACCGCCCATCGCGAGCCCGGCGCAACTGCGAAAGGCGGCGGCGCAGCCAGGCGGCAAGTGGGCGGCACGGAACAGCGGGCGGCCGCACCGCAGTCGCCGAGCGACCGGCGCGCGCTGGTGCCCGGCGTGCGCTCGATCGTCGCGGTGGCAAGCGGCAAG
>CAZDBC010000113.1:3586-8578 GCA_964503295.1 uncultured Kiloniellaceae bacterium
AAAGTCGACCACGGCAACCAACCTGGCACTGGGTCTGGCAACCATGGGCCTGAAGGTCGGCATCCTGGATGCCGACATCTATGGCCCCTCGCAGCCGCGTATGCTGGGGATCTCCGGGCGCCCCTCTTCGCCGGACGGCAAAACGCTCCGGCCCATGGAGAACTATGGCGTGCGCTGCATGTCCATGGGCTTTTTGATCGCCGAGGACACGCCGATGATCTGGCGTGGCCCCATGGTTCAAAGCGCCCTGCAGCAAATGCTGCGCGACGTCGACTGGGGCGAGCTGGACATCCTGATCGTCGACATGCCGCCGGGCACCGGAGACGCGCAGCTGACCATGTCCCAGCAGGTGCCTCTGAGCGGCGCGGTGATCGTCTCCACCCCGCAGGACATCGCCCTGCTCGACGCGCGCAAGGGCCTCAACATGTTCCGCAAGGTCGACGTCCCCGTGTTCGGCATCATCGAGAACATGAGCCTGTTCATTTGCCCGCAGTGCGGCCATGAGGCGCACATCTTCGGCCACCACGGCGCCAAGCGCGAGGCCGAGAAGCTGGGCATGGACTACCTCGGCGAGGTGCCGCTGCATATCGCGATCCGCGAGACCTCCGACGATGGACGACCGATCGTCGTGTCCCAGCCGGACAGCGACTATGCCCGGGCGTACCTTGAGATCGCCGACAAAGTCTGGAGCAAGGTCACCGCCGGGACGGACGACAAGGCGCGGCAGACGCCGCGTATCGTCATGCAGTGACGGCCAGCGGACGGTCGCGCCCCGAGGTGGCATTTCACCGAATCGTTAAGGCGGGTTCATTGGCGCCTGCCGTAGGCCTCTCCCAAGTGGGCCTTCGAAGTTTATGCGACGCTTGGCCCTCGACAAGAGGGTCCGGGAGGGGACGAAGGGAGATTGCAGACATGGCGCTTTTATCGGTTCGCGGCCGCCTCGGCCGGTCGGTGGTGGCGTTGGCGGGACTTGCGATCGTGACCCTGGCTTGGCAGGCGCGAGCCGCCGACAGGGTCTTCATCGAAGACGGCTACGCGATCGGCGGCTACGACCCGGTCGCCTACTTCACCGAGCGTCGACCGCTCGAGGGCAAGCCCGAGTTCGCGCTGGAGCACGATAATGCCACCTGGCTGTTCGCGACGGCCACCAACCGCGACCGTTTCGCCACCGCGCCCGAGCGCTACGCGCCGCAGTACGGCGGCTTCTGCGCATACGGCGTGGCCCAGGGCTACAAGGTCTCGATCGAGCCCGACCTCTGGACCATCGTCGACGGGAAGCTCTATCTGAACTACAGCCCGTCGGTCCAGCGGAACTGGGAAGAAGACATACCGGGCTATATCGCGGAGGCCGACGAGCGCTGGCCAGAGCTGGTATCCGAATAGCTGAGATCGCGCCGGCGCGATCGACCGGCACTGTCCGTGGCCCAGCCGGTCAGTGCAGCGAAGGGGTGAGCACCCACATCTTGACCACCTCCCGTGCCGTCACGGCGTGAACCTCCGGGTGGTGATAGCTGTAGACCCGGGTGGCGACGCGCAAGGCGCAGTCCGCCTCCCGGCCGTCCTGGACCAGTTCGCGATAGGCCCGCACGACGGCGCGGCGGCATCGGCAGTCGCGCGTCTCGGCGAGGCAGGCCTCCGACTCGGAGGCGCCCCCGCGCACGTCGGCGATGTCCGCCTCGTCAGGATTTTTTCTTGCGACCATAGAGTTCCAGATTGACGTCGACGATGTCGTAACCGAGCTGCCTTGCGATCTGGGACTTCAACTCGTCGAACTGCGGATCCTGGAATTCCACGACCTCGCCGCTCTCGACATCCACCAAGTGGTGGTGGTCGGCGATATTGGCTTCAAAGCGTGACGACCGTTCGTTGAACTCGTGCCGTTGAACCAGGCGCATCTCGTCCAACAGACCAAGGGTGCGATAGACCGTCGCAATCGAGATCGAAGGATCGATTTCCTTGGCGCGGTTGTAGAGCGTCTCCACGTTCGGGTGGTCTTGCGACTCGCTCAGCACCCGAACGATGGTCCGACGCTGCTCGGTCATCTTGATGCCGGCTTCGAGGCAGCGCTGCTCAAGCTCAGTCATGCCGCACCTCCATCGCGATCATCCTCCCAGGGACGGCCGTGACGTGCAAGCGCGATTGGGTCCCCGCTTCACGCCTCGCGTCCCAGAGCGGCCATCAATTCGCGCCACTCGCGCGGCGAAAGGCCCGAGTCCGCCTGTTGGACCGGCTCGCCGTCGAGAAGCCGCCGGACAACGGCAAGTCCCTTGCCCGACAGGCGCGTGCCGGTCATGACGTGATCCTCGAATGCCGCATAGCAGAGCGGCACCCAGCGGCGCACGGTCTCCAGCATGGCCTCGGCATAGGCCCGGATTTCGTACTGGGCGTGCGGGTCGGCCCGCAGCGCCAGGAAGTGCAGGAGATTGTGCAGATCGCACTTCCAGTACCACTGCGTGTAGATGTTGACCGGCAGGTTCATGCGCGCCAGTTCGCGTGCCAGGCCCTGACGGCCCGGTTCGATGGCGCTGCCGTCGTCGCGCTGGTTGAGCAGGCGCTCGTAGCTCTCGTAGCAGCGCGCCGCGTCGGCCTTGAGAAATTCGAGGACCCGCGCGGCGTCGTCGCCTTCCAGGACCTCGCCGCGGCCCTGCCGGTTGCTCGCCGACTGAGCGGCCAAGTGCTCAGGGCTCGGGATATAGAACTCCCTGTCGAGCACCGAGTAGCGCGCCGAGTACTCGTTGACGTTGGCGGTGCGATGGCGAATCCACTGCCGCGCGACGAAGATCGGCAGCTTCACGTGATACTTGATCTCGCACATCTCGAACGGCGTGGTGTGCCGGTGGCGCATCAGGTAGTTGATCAGCCCGGCATCCTCGCTGACCTTGCGGGTGCCCCGGCCGTAGGACACGCGTGCCGCCTGCACCACCGCCGCGTCGTCGCCCATGTAGTCGATCACCCGAACGAAGCCGTGGTCGAGAACGGGCAGCGGCTCGTAGAGAAGCTCTTCCAGTTCCGGCACCGTGGCCCGCCGGGTGGGGACCTGCGCCGCACGCAGGGCGGCAATCTCCGCCTCCTGGCTTTCAGAGAGAAGCCTGCGTTGGCGCGGGCCGGGCCCGATTTCCCCGGCAGTCGGATCTGTCGGGGCGGGCGCGCGCAGATCGCCAGGCTGGTTTCCACTCATGGCGCTCAACATAATCGTTTCGACACGAGTCGGACAGCCTAAGCAGCGGCCGGCGCCTTCGCCGAAGAGGCCCCGAAGCCCGCCCCCGCGCCAGAGCCCCGATGGATTCTTGTCGGCTTGCAGTGGGTTAAGCGCGCGACCCCGCTCTCGCCCGGCGCCCGGAAACGGATGCATGCGGCCTTTCAACGACCGCGGAAAGTTCCTATATTCGTGATGTCGGGCAACCGACTACGGCGCTAAACGGGCACATGGAATAAGCGCGACGGACCCGGGGGCAGTACCCGGCGCCTCCACCAATTCCTCGGCTCGCCAGGGATCGCAAGCGGATCCCGCCGGCGAGCCTCCACGGGGGCGAACCAGGATCGACGTGCGTGGTAAAGATGTGCTCGGCGCCCGGCATGGTACCGCCGTTATCGGGCCATAATATAGTTGCGAACGACAACTATGGTGAGGCTCGCCTCGCCGCTTAATGCGGCCGGGTAAGCCGACTACGAAGTCCTAAGCCTTCACACGTTTAGGCGGGGTTCGGGGCGCACCTGGCAACAGAAGCGCCCCACTTCTATCGGTCGAGAGCCGCGGAACACGGCAGCCTCGAAGGCCAGTCGGCCGAGAGACGGGGTAAGGGAGCGCAATGACGGGGCACGAGCTGAGATACGACCGTATGGTCGAGGAGGCCCTGCTCGGCGTCGTCCGGCGTGCCCTGGCCGACGTCTCGGAAAACGGCCTGCCGGGCAACCATCACTTCTACATAACCTTCCGCACGGACCACCCGGGAGTGGTCCTGCCCGAGCACCTGCGTCAGCGCTACCCGGGCGAGATGACGATCGTGCTCCAGCACCAGTTCTGGGGCCTCGAGGTCGAGGAGGAGGCCTTCGGCGTCACCCTCAGCTTCAACGACGTGCCGGAGCGGCTTCAGATCCCCTTTCAGGCAGTGGTTGCGTTCGCCGATCCCTCGGTGCGCTTCGGCCTGCAGTTCGATGTCGACGATGAAGGGGACTCCGAAGAGTCGGAGGGAGACGACCTGCTGTCGGGCCTTTCCGAAGTGGAGTCCGCGGGCCTGCCCGGAGCGGAAACCGCCACCTCGCCTTCAGGGAAACAGAAATCGGGCGATGGCGAAGCCGCGGCCGACGAGGAGCCCGATCAGAAAGACAAGGTCGTCACGCTCGACGCTTTCCGTAAGAAGTAGAGACCTCCCGGCGTCGACGCGGGCGTCAATAAGGTTTCGGAGGCGCCTTGGGACGCCAGGGCTTGACCTTTCTGGCGGGCACTGCCGGCTTGGCCGGCCCGGCGCTGCTTCGGCGCATTATGGCGAGAAAATCGTCGAATCGGCGGCGCAGTTCGCGTCGCTCCTCAGCCGTCAGGTCGGTGTCGCGCTTGTGCGACAGGTCGCGTTGCGAAAGCTCTTCCATCGCATGTCCTCCGGCCTGCCGAGAACGGCGACTGCCGGCAGGCCGAAGCCGTCAGCACGCCGCGGGCCAGCCCCAGGGGCAAGCACCGCGCGGAACAGTCTGACGCCGTCGTGGTTAACGAAGGGTTGCCCGCCACCAGACGGCGGCCCGGGCAACGCCGGACAAGTCAATGCCCCGATAGTGGCGGCCGACTGTCCGTGGCTCTAGAGTGCTGGCGCCGTGCCGATTTTTCGAGGCGGTTCCCGGCCGGCGAACGTCTGTTCATGGTGAGCCTCCCATGGAGAACGTCGCACCTCCGATGGACCTCGACGCCTTCTTGATAGGCGGCCTGACCTGGGCCGATTACCTTGCCTTGGCTTGGTTCTGCCTGTGCTGGTTCGGCTTTGCCTGGTTCGCCGAACGCAG
>CAZDBC010000114.1:0-8569 GCA_964503295.1 uncultured Kiloniellaceae bacterium
CGGGACGGCGTTCACCCTCGTCGCCGTCATGCTCCTGGCCGGCTGCCGGCCCGAGGAACAGGATCGGGTTATTGATCTCGATCCTGGCGTCTACAAGGGCAAAGAGGACAAAGGCCTGACCGCTGAGGAGTACGAGAAGCTCAGGTCCCGGGCGCGCCTTCAGGCCGGCGCCTGAAGGCAAGGTCGCCGGAGGATCGTTCTCCGCTCTCGTTTATTGTGACGCGCCGACGACGGCGGCGGAAGGAGACTGTGACAATGGCTCGCATGGCGACGTGGACGGTGGGCAAGGCTGGGGAGTGTGGTCCGCGCTCTTTCGGATCGTCGTGGTGGCGCCTGACGGTCGTGGCGGCCGCGTTGGCGCTTGGGACCGGACTGCTGCTTGGCGCGTTCGGAGTTCACAATGTCGCGGAGGCGCAACAGCGGGCGCCGCAGGTCGCCGATGACAGCCCCGTCGCCGGCCAGGTCCCGGGCGGTAGCCTCGGCAGCGCGAGCGACGCCGAGATCTGGCGGGCCATCCGGCGCGGTGTCCAAGGCGAGGTCTCGATCCCCGACAAGAAGGCGGGTGTGCTGGTCCGCTCCGATGGAGAAAGCTGGCGCGCCTTCCGCAATGGCCCGCTGTCGAACTGGGGTGTCTGGGTCCTGCTCGGCATAATCGGGCTTCTGGCGCTTTTTTTCCTGGTGCGCGGGCGGATCCGGATCGAGGCCGGGCCCGCGAACCGGACCATCCAGCGCTTCAATGCGCTCGACCGCTTCACCCACTGGTTGACCGCGGTTTCGTTCATTGTGCTGGCGGTGACCGGGCTTAATCTTCTGTACGGACGCTACGTGCTGCTGCCGATCCTGGGGCCAGAGGCCTTCAGCCTGATCACGCAGGCCGGCAAGTATGCCCACAATTTCCTCGCCTTTCCGTTCATGCTGGGGGTGGCGATGATGTTCGTGCTTTGGGTCAAGGACAACATTCCCAACAAGTACGATGTGATCTGGTTGGCCAAGGGCGGTGGCATGTTCTCGAAGGGCGTGCATCCGCCGTCCAAGAAGTTCAACGCCGGGCAGAAGCTCATTTTCTGGCTTGTCGTCCTCAGCGGCCTGTCTCTCGGGTTGTCGGGCTGGGCGCTGCTGTTTCCCTTCACCATGGCCCTGTTCTCGGACACCTTCGCGCTGCTGAACCTGTTCGGACTGGGCCTGCCGACCGATCTCAGTGCCGCGGAGGAGATGGTTCTGTCGCAGACTTGGCACGCGATTGTCGGCCTTGGAATCACCGCGATCATCATCGCGCACATTTATATCGGCTCCATCGGGATGGAGGGCGCGTTCGCGGCCATGGGCAGCGGCCAGGTTGACGAGAACTGGGCCCGAGAACACCACAACATCTGGGTCGCGGAGGTCAAAGGGGAACCGATCCCAAGCGGCGGACATGGCTCAGGTGGCGACCCTGGACAGCCCCGGCCGCAGCCTGCAGAGTAGCCGGACATCACCGAAGATAACGGGGAGTCGTCGCTCTCCCGGAGAGGGGTACGTTTTGCGTCTGGCCATTGCACTTCTGCTGTTTGCCGTCTCGCTGGAGAGCGTCGTTCTAGGCGCCGAACGTTCGCCCGAGGCGGCGCTGGCCCAACTCTCCCCCGACGGTGCGCCGGGCATTGTCTCGGCGGCTGCTCTCAGACCGATCGAGTCGGGCGTGGCCTACAGCGTCCGGACGTACGACGACGCCGACCTCGACCTTGAAATCAGGCAGGCGCTGGAACGGCGCCTGCAAGAAACCGATCGAGAGCTCGCGCCGGACGGTCCACTGCTGCTCGACATCGCGACCGAAGTCATTCCCGGCAACCGGCGCGACAGCGAGCCGTCTCTGGGCAACCTCAGAGCCGGCAAGAGCAGCGTTCAACTCAACATGAATGTCTGGTCGTCGAGCAAGGACAGCCTGCTCGGCGGTCGCCAGGAGCAGTCCTCGGGGAGCCGGCCGAACGTCTTCCACATCAATGCCGTCCTGCGCGACAGCCGGACCGGAACGGTGCTATGGGAAGGCAATGCCTTTGCCGAAATGCTGACCACGGACACCAGACGGATCGCGCTTTCCATGGTCGGCCCGCTGGTCGACAGTCTCGGGCGTACCGTCCGCAATGAACCATTCCAGATCGAGTAACAGGCGGGAACTCAACCCGGAACGAGCCGGCGCCAGAAGACCCGGCCGTTCGCGCCATTTTGCGGTCGCTCTTCTTCTTTGCCTCGGTCTGCTGGTCTCGGCGGCCGCGGAGGCGGTGGCTCAACTGCGCGCCCACGGGGGTGCCGTCAAGGGGGTGGACGTCTCGCGCGATGGCGAGCTCGTTGCCACCGCAAGCTTCGACTATACGGCGCGCGTCTGGGATCTTTCCAGCCAGCGCAGTCTGCTCACATTGGAAGGCCACGAGGGCGCGGTGAATGCCGTTGCGTTCCTGCCGGATGGCCACCGGCTCATTTCTGCCAGCGACGACGGCACGTTGCGTCTTTGGGACGGCACGAACGGCCAGGTCCTGCATATCTTCTCCGGTCACGCCGGCCGGGTTGCCGACCTGGCCGTGGCACCCGACGGAACGCTTGTCGCGTCAGCCGGTTGGGACCGGACGGCCAGGGTCTGGAAGCTGGACAGCCGCGATCCAGCCGTGGTGCTGGACGATCATGACAGCAACGTCAACGCGGTTGCGTTCAGTCCCGACGGGATGATGCTCGCGACCGGGGACTATGCGGGATCCATTCGGCTTTGGCGGGTCGCCGACGGCGTCCTGATCGGTTCCTTTACCGGTCATCAGGTCGGAATCAACGGGCTTGCCTTCGCGCCGGGGGGGCGGCGTCTCGTCTCGGTTTCGAGCGACGAGACGGTGCGCGTCTGGAACCTCCTGTCCGGCGAGGAGGAGGTATCGCTGACAGGCCATGACGGTCCGGTGTTCGGTGTGGCTGTCTCGCCGGACGGCCAGCGGACCGCCACCGGCGGGGTCGACGGGACCGTCGCGATCTGGGATCTGGATCGGCGCCGCTTCCGCCGGGCCTTTGCAGGGCACAAAGGTCCGGTGTGGTCGGTCGCCTTCGACAGGGCGGGGAGCCGTGTCCTGTCCGCCGGAGCCGACGGTCTCGTGCGCCTCTGGGACCTGAACAGCGGCCAGGAAATCATCCGACGAAGCGGATCCGCGGAGGCCGACGCGGCCGCGTCGGGCGCGATTTCGCCTGTGGTTGAGCAGGCGCGCGCCGAACACGCCCGTGGCGCCGAGCTCTTTCGCACCTGCGCGGCCTGCCACACTCTGACTCCTGATGGAGGCAATCGCGCCGGACCGACGCTGTTCGGCCTTTTTGGCCGTCGCGCCGGCAGCGTACCCGGCTACAACTACTCGCAGGCCCTTGGCGACAGCGACCTCGTCTGGACCGAAGAAACCATAGACGATCTGTTCGAGATTGGACCGCACCGCGTGACCCCGGGCAGCAAGATGCCGCTTCAGCGCATGCCAAGAGGTGAAGACCGCGCCGACCTGATCGAGTTCCTGAAGGATGCTACGCGCCCGGAGTGACGTGCACCAACTCGGCGATGGCGGAACAGGCACCTTCGTGCATTCGGACGAAGGTGTGAACCACTGTAGATTCGTTGAGCGGAAGGCTGTGCCATGAAAGCATTCATCGCAGGCGTTGTCGCGGCGATCGTCCTGGCGGTCGCTGCGGGTCTGGTATTGGACAGTCTCGAACTTGCAGCGAGTGCAACCTACTCGACGGAGAACGTCCGTCTCTAGAGGCCGTCCCCGCGACGGCTGCTACTCGGTGGCGCCGGTCTCGCGCAGCAGCTGCTCGATGGCCTTGTTTCCGATCATGCTGGCGGCCTTGAGCGCCGTCCAGCCATCCGCGGCGCGTGCTGCAGGGTCGGCGCCAGCGGCCAGAAGGCGCCGAACGGCGTCGTATTGACTGCGGTTGGCCGCGAGCATCAGCGCGGTATGGCCCTCCGGGGTGCGGGCGTCGACCGAGGCGCCGCGTTCGATCAACCGGCGAAGAATGGGCAGCTGGCCCGCCATGGCGCTATGCATGAGCGGCGTTCGACCATTGCGGCCCGGCTCGTCGGGATCGGCGCCGGCCTCGAGCAGCGCCGCGACCGCCGCAAGGTCGCCGGCGAGCGCGGCCCGGCCCAGCGCGGTTTCGCCGCGCCGGTTGCGCGCATCGGGCGGCACTGCGCTCGCCAGACGCGCGATAATGGCCGCATGTCCATTGGCGGCGGCCAAATGAAAGGCGGTCGAGCCGTCCCGTAGGTTCGCGTCGGGATCGGCGCCGGCGTCGAGCAGGAGGTCGACGACCGCGATCGATCCGCTTTGCGCCGCGGCAAGCAGGGCGGTAGTGCCGTCGTTGGCCGCGAGATCGGGATCTGCGCCGGCGGCCAGAAGCTCGGCGACGATGGCGTAATGCGAGCTGAAGGCGGCATTGACGAGTGCGGTGTTCCCCTCGCGGCGATCTCGGGCGTTGATTGCCGCGCCGCCCTGAAGAAGGGCGGCGACGACCTCGCGATGGCCCCGGCGTGCCGCGATGTGGAGCGGTGTGTTGCCGTAGTCGGCCTCGCGAACCTCTGAAGCGGCACCGGCAGCCAGAAGCGAGGCGGCGCCGCGATGGCTTCCGTAGTATGCGGCATGGTGCAGCGCGGTCCAGCCATCGGGCGTTGCCGTACCGTGGTCTGCGCCCTGTTCAAGCAGCAAGCCGAGCACCTGATGGCTGTCGATCATGGTTGCCAGCATGAGGGGCGTTCGACCGTGAGGGTCACGCCATTCGATGGCGGCACCGCGCTTGAGTGCCGCAGCCGCCAGCGCCCGATCATCGGCCTGAATGGCACGCAAAAGGTCCTCCGTCGCGGCATCGAGGCGTTGCGCTGCGAGCGGCTGCGCCGAGAGCAACAGGGCAAGCAGGAAGAAGACTCCCGCAATCGGGCTGCAGAGGGCCGAGACCTTTCGCGACACCGCTATACTGCCGCCATGGCTACTCTGCCGCCATGGTGGCCACCGGTTCGACACGGGCGGCGCAGAACTTGAACTCCGGAATCTTGCCGAATGGGTCGAGTTGCGGATTGGTCAGGACATTGGCAGCCGCCTCCGCGAAGCAGAAGGGGATGAACAAAAGTCCCTCCGGCACCTCGCGGTCCTGACGCACGCGCAGGGCGATGACGCCGCGTCGCGTTTCGACCTTTACCAGATCGCCCGCGCCGATGCCGAGCCGGCGCATATCGTGGCGGTTCATCATCATGACGGCTTCGGGTTCGAGCTCGTCCAGAACTCTGGACCTCCTGGTCATGGCCCCGGTATGCCAGTGTTCCAACAGGCGTCCTGTGGTCAGCACCATCGGATAGTCATCGTCCGGCAACTCATCCGGGGGCACGAGACCGGCCGGCACGATCTTGCCGCGCCCGCTGGCCGTCGGGAAGCCTTCGCCGAAAATGATCTCGTTGCCTGGCTGGTCCGTTCCGTCGCAAGGATAGGTAACCGAGTCTTCGCGCTCCAGCCGCTCCCAGGTGATGTTCTTCAGCGAGGGCATGGTCTTGGCCATCTCGGAGAAAACGTCGCGAGGGTGCAGATAGCTCCAGTCCAGCCCCAGCCGTTGCGCGATGGCTTGTATGATCCACCAGTCCTGCCGCGCCTCGCCGGGAAGGGGAACCGCCGCGCGGCCAAGCTGCACTTGGCGATTGGTATTGGTGTAGGTGCCCGTCTTCTCTGCGTGCGCGGAGGCAGGCAGAACCACGTCCGCGTGCCAGGCGGTTTCGGTCAGGAAAATATCCTGGACCACCAGATGTTCGAGACTGGCCAGGGCCTTGCGGGCATGGTTCTGGTCCGGATCGGACATCGCGGGATTCTCGCCCATGATGTACATGGCCTTGATCTGACCCGCGAGGATCGCGTCGACGATTTCGACCACGGTCAGGCCGCGCCTGGGATCCAGGGATCTGCCCCAGAAGGCCTCCATCTCCCGGCGTATGGCGTCGTCTTCGACCGAGCGATAGTCGGGATAGACCAGGGGGATCAATCCGGCGTCGGAGGCGCCCTGGACGTTGTTCTGACCCCGCAAGGGGTGAAGGCCGGTTCCGGGGCGGCCGACCTGTCCGGTGGTCAGGGCCAAGCTGATCAGGCAGCGCGAGTTGTCCGTGCCGTGGACGTGCTGCGAGATGCCCATGCCCCAGAAGATGATCGACGCCCGCGATCTGGCGTAAGCGCGGGCAACCTCGCGGATGGTCGCGGCATCGACGCCGCACAGATCGGCCATCGCCTCTGGTGCGAAGTCGACGATCCTGTGCTTCAGTTCCTCGAAGCCTTCCGTGTGCGCCTGGACGTACTGACGGTCGTAGAGCTCTTCCTCCACGATCGTGTAGAGCATGGCGTTGAGAAGGGCGACGTCGGTCCCCGGTTTGAACTGAAGGTTCCAGGAGGCGTAGCGTGACAAGCCCTGGCGCCGAGGATCGATCACGATGAGCTTGGCGCCCCGCTTGGCGGCCTGTTTGAGATAGGTCGCCGCGACCGGATGGTTCTCGGTCGGCCGGGCGCCGATCACGACGATGCACTCGGCATCGAGTGCCGCCGTAAACGGCGCCGTTACGGCTCCTGAGCCGATCGTCTCCATCAGGGCCGCGACCGATGACGCGTGACAGAGCCGCGTACAGTGGTCGACGTTGTTGGTCCCGAAACCGGTCCGCACCAGCTTCTGAAACAGGTAGGCTTCCTCATTGGAGCCCTTGGCCGAGCCGAAGCCGGCCAGGGCCGCCGAGCCGTCGCGCTCCAGGATGCGCTTCAATCCGCTGGCCGCGCGGTCGAGCGCCTCCTCCCAGCTCGCCTCGCGGAACGTATCCCAGGGGTTGGCCGGGTCGACCTGCATGTCCCACGCCTTGGGCGCGTCGTCGCGGCGCACCAGCGGCTTGGTCAAGCGCTCGGGGGAATAGATGTAGTCGTAGCCGAAGCGGCCCTTCACGCAGAGCCGCTGCTCGTTGGCCGGCCCGTTGCGCCCGTCGATGTAGAGGATGCGCTCGTCCTTTACGTGGACCTTCGTCTGGCAACCGACACCGCAATAGGGGCAAAGGCTGTCCACGTCGCGATCCGGAAAGGCGGTCCGGACTTCCTCCGCGTCGAGCAGGCTGGCCTCCATCAGCGCACCCGTCGGGCAGGCCTGGACGCATTCGCCGCAGGCAACGCAGGTGCTGTCGCCCATGGGCGCATCGAAGTCGAACACCACCTTGCTGCCCGCGCCGCGGAATGCCATGCCGATCACGTCGTTGACCTGGACCTCGCGGCATGCCCGCACGCACAGGGTGCAATGAATGCAAGCATCGAGATTGACCCGCATGGCGGGATGGCTGGGATCGGCGTCAACCCTGGAGCGGGGCGGAAAACGGCTGCTCGACACGCCGACCCGCTCGGCCCAGAGCCAGAATTTCGAGTCGGGGTCGTGCGCGACCTCGCGCGGCGGCTGGTCAGCCACCAGCAACTCGAAGACGAGTTCGCGGGCACGGCGAGCACGCTCGCTGGCGCTGCGCACCTTCATGCCTTCGCGTGGTCGTCGGATACAGGAGGCGGCGAGCACGCGCTCGCCCTCGACCTCGACCATGCAGGCGCGGCAGTTTCCGTCTTCGCGGTAACCGGGTTCGGGCGAATAGCAGAGATGAGGAATCTCGGTGCCGTGGCGCTGGGCCGCTTGCCAGATGGTCTCACCCTCGAAAGCTTCGACGGGTCGTCCGTCGAGTTCGAACTTCACGGTGGGCGCGGAGCTGGCGTCCGGCATCACAGGTCCTCCGGGAAGTGCTTCAGCACGCTGAGCAGGGGATTGGGCGCGGCCTGGCCGAGCCCGCAGATGGAGGCGTCCATCATGACCGCCGACAGATCGCGCAGCAGGGCATCGTTCCATCGCCCTGTCTCCATCAGCTTCACGGCCTTTTCGGTTCCGTTGCGGCAGGGCGTGCACTGGCCGCAGGATTCGTCTTCGAAAAATCGCATGAGGTTCAGCGCCACGCGCTTCATGTCGTCGTGATCCGAGAGCACGACGATCGCCGCAGAGCCAATGAAACAGCCGAACTCCTGCAGGGTATCGAAGTCGAGCGGGATGTTGGCCATGTGAGCCGGCAGGATTCCGCCGGAAGCGCCGCCGGGCAGATAGCCCTTGAAGCGGTGACCCTCCTGCATGCCGCCGCAGTACTCGTCGATCAATTCCGCGGCTGTGATGCCTGCCGGTGCCAGTTTGACGCCCGGCTCTCTGACACGACCGGAAACCGAGAACGCGCGCAGGCCCTTGCGGCCGTGACGACCGTGGCCGGAAAAGGATTCGGGGCCCTCCTCGAGCAGCTGACGGACCCAGAAGACGGTCTCCACGTTGTGGATCAGGGTCGGCCGTCCGAACAGGCCCCTTTCGGTGGGATAGGGCGGCTTATGCCGGGGCAGGCCGCGCTTGCCCTCGATCGACTCGATCATTGCCGATTCCTCGCCGCAGATATAGGCGCCCGCGCCGCGGCGCAGCTCTACATATCCCGGCGCGATGAGAGCTTCATCCTCCAGCGCCTTGATTTCACGCCGTAAAATCTCCAGCACGGCGGGGTATTCGTCGC
>CAZDBC010000115.1:0-8561 GCA_964503295.1 uncultured Kiloniellaceae bacterium
GGGCCGGGCGCGCCCGAGGGCATCCCCCTTCCGGAGTTGCTGACGGTCTCGGGCGTGTTGGGCGCCCTCGATCAGGCCGCCGGAGCGCCGGCGCCCGACGGTGCAGCGGTGGCGGGCCGCGATGCGTCGGCGGCGCCTCGCTTGGAATAGTCGGTCCGGATCATTATCTTGTCGGTCGCCAGCCGCGCCCGGGGGGTGGGACTCCGGCGGCCGTCATCGAGCCAAGCGATCATCGAGGCAAAAAAGGGGAAGCAGCGCCATGACCATTGCAGTCGGCGACCAGGTTCCGAGCGCAACGTTGAAGTACAAGGGTCCCGAAGGCGTATCCGACATCTCCACGGACGAGCTCTTCAAGGGCAAGAAGGTGGTGCTCTTTGCCCTGCCGGGCGCCTTTACGCCGACCTGCTCGGCGAAGCATTTGCCGTCCTTCGTTCAGCACTGCGACGCGATCAAGGCCAAGGGCGTGGATACCATCGCCTGCCTGTCGGTCAATGATGCCTTCGTGATGGACGCCTGGGGCAAGCAGCAGGGCGCCGACGGCAAGGTCATGATGCTGGCCGACGGCAACGGCGAGTTTACCGAGAAGCTCGGGCTGGACTTCGACGCCAGCGGCTTCGGCATGGGCAAGCGCTCGAAGCGCTATGCGATGGTCGTCGATGACGGCAAGGTGACCGCGCTGAACATCGAGGCTCCCGGCGCCTACGAGGTGTCCGGCGCCGAAGCGGTGCTCAAGCTGCTCTGATCCAAGGCCCGCCGCGGCTTTGCCCGGTCAAGAGGACCGGGCGGCCGCGCGCTGGTCGCGGATGGCGGCGACCGCCAGGCGGTCGGCGCGTTCGTTCTCGGGATGTCCGGCGTGGCCGCGCACCCAGTGCCACTCGACCTGATGGTCGGCGATGGCCCGCTCGAGGCGCTGCCAAAGGTCGACGTTCTTGACCGGCTTCTTGGCCGCGGTCTTCCAGCCGCGTTTCTTCCAGGATTCGATCCATCTGGTGATCCCGTCGCGTACGTAGGTCGAATCGGTCGTTATTCGGACCCGTGTGCCGCGTTTGAGCGCCTCCAGCGCTGCGATGACTGCCATCAGCTCCATGCGGTTGTTGGTGGTCTGCGGCGCGCCGCCGGACAGCTCCTTTTCGACGTCGCCGTAGCGCAGCACCGCGCCCCAGCCGCCGGGCCCCGGATTGCCCGAGCAGGCGCCGTCGGTAAAGATCTCGACCAGCCTTTCGCCCCTGTTATCGGCCATCGCGCTTCGCCTCAGCCGTCGAGCCCATAGGCGGCCGGCCCGCGCACCTGCTGGTGGAAGCGGAGCTTTTTCCAGTACTCGAGCGGGTCCTTGGGCCGGACCAGGGCGCCGGGGGGATGGTTGAGCAGGTCGTAGAGCCGGGTCAGGAGAAAACGCAGGGCGCTGCCGCGGGCGAGCAGCGGCAGGGCGGCCACCTCCTCGGGCGAAAAGGGCCGCTCCTTGCGGTAGGCCTGCAGCAAGAGCCGTGCCTTGGTCACGTTGAAGGCATTGTCTGGCTCGAAGCACCAGGCGTTGAGGCAGATCGCGATGTCGTAGGCGAAGGCGTCGTTGCAGGCGAAGTAGAAGTCGATCAGCCCGGAGAGCCGCTGACCCCGGAAGAAGACGTTGTCGGGAAAGAGATCGGCATGGATCACGCCGGTCGGCAGGTCTTCGGGCCAGTTCGCCTCCAGCCAGTCGAGCTCGCGCGCCAATTCGCAGCAGAGGCCGGGCCGCACCCGATCGCCGCCCTCGCGGCAGTTGTCGAGCAGTGCCCGCCAGCCGTGCACCGACAGGTCGTTGGGCCGGTACTGCTCGAAGCTCGAGCCGGCGACGTGCATCCGGGCCATGGCGCGGCCGAGTTCCTGACAGTGGAACGGCTGGATGCGCTTGGGCCAGAGGCCCTCCAGAAACGACACGATCGCCGCGGGACGGTCGCGCAGGGAGCGCAACGCAAGGCCGTCGCGGCCGTGGATCGGCAACGGACAGGCGATGCCGCGGTCGGCCAGATGCTCCATCAGCGCCAGGAAGTAGGGCAGGTCGCACGGGTTCACCCGTTTCTCGTAGAGCGTCAGGATGAAGCTGCCGCGCGTCGTCTGAAGCAGGAAGTTGGAGTTTTCGACCCCTTCGGCGATGCCCTTGAACGACAGCACCTCGCCGAGATCGTAGTCGGCGAGGAAGGCCTCAAGGTCCTCGTCGGAGACGTCCGTGTAGACGGCCATGGATGGTCAGCGGCCCGCGGCGGCGGCGCAACGCCTCCGTCCTGCGCCCGACGAAATCCGGGCCGATACGACGCTCAAAGGGGCCGTCCCGGGCGCGGCTAGGCGGCGCTCGTGCGAGCCGGGCGCGGGTCGGTCAGCACCTTGGGCAGCTTGAAGACCACGTCCTCGCTGGTCACGGTGACCTCCTCGATGGTCACGTCGAAACGTTCCCGGCATGCCGCGATCACCTCTTCCACCAGCACCTCGGGCGCGGAGGCGCCGGCGGTGATGCCGAGGCAATCTACGTCGCCGAGCAGCGACCAGTCGATGTCTTCGGCCCGCTGGACCAGCATCGAGGTGTCGACGCCGAGCTTGCGTGCGACGTCGACCAGGCGCTGGGAGTTCGAGGAATTTGGCGCCCCCACGACCAGCAGCGCTTGGCATTCGCGGGCGATCGCCTTGACCGCTTTCTGGCGGTTGGTGGTCGCGTAGCAGATGTCTTCCTTCTTGGGCCCATTGATGTTGGGGAAGCGCCGGGTCAGGACTTCGATCACCGAGGCCGTGTCCTCGACCGAGAGCGTGGTCTGGGTGATGTACGCCAGATTGTCCGGGTCTTCGACCTCGAGCTTCTCGGCCTCCTCGGCGTTCTCCACCAGCAGGATCGAGCCCGACGGCAACTGGCCCATGGTGCCGATCACTTCGGGGTGGCCGGCATGGCCGATCAGGATGATCTGGTGGCCCAGCCGCTCGTGGCGCTCGGCCTCGCGGTGAACCTTGCTGACCAGCGGGCAGGTGGCATCGACGTAGAACAGCTGGCGCCGTTCGGCCTCGGCCGGCACTGCCTTGGGCACGCCGTGGGCGGAGAAGATCACCGGCACCCCTTCCGGCACCTCGTCCAGCTCCTCGACGAAGATGGCGCCCTTTTTCTCCAGTCCCTCGACGACATAGCGGTTGTGGACGATCTCGTGGCGCACGTAGACGGGAGCACCATACTTGGCGATGGCGCGCTCGACGATCTCGATCGCGCGCTCGACGCCGGCGCAGAAGCCGCGCGGACTGGCCAGAAGAATGGTGAGTGGTGGCTTTGCCATGAGACCAAGGGCCCTTCGCTGATTGTCCCCTCTACCTAGTACATTCGGGGCTCCGGATCAAAGGCTCGGTCGAGCGCCGCGAACCGGCGGTCGGGGGGCGCCGAGCCGGCTGGCAGCCTTGTTTCGCCCGCCCGGCTTGCCTAGAGTTCCGGCGTTCGTCGAGATGCCCCGGCCGCTCCGCCGCGGGCCCTCAAGCCATTGAACGCCGGATCGAGGAAAGGGGCTGCATGGCCGATCGTTCGAGGGCCGCCCGGGGCACGGCTGCGGCCCGGACGCGCGCCGCGCTTGCCGGCGCGCTGTCGCTGTTTGCTGTTGCTGGTTGTGCCTCCGACGAGCCGCTGCCCCAGCGGAGTTGCCCGCGTCCCGTGGTTGTCGAGGACGCCGCCAACGTCACCCGTTTCGACGGCGACGGCCGGGATCTGACCGACGTGCAGTTCGAGGCCTCGATCGAGGAGATCGGTCTCAGTTGCAGCATCGACGACGAGGAGAACGTGATTCTGGCCGAACTGGTTCTCGTCGTCGTTGCCGCGCAGGGACCGGCCAATGCCGACGATCGCGCCGATCTCAGCTATTTCGTCGCGGTTGCCACGCGCGATCAACGCATCCTGAGCCGCGATGCCTTCGATCTGAGCATACCCTTCGCGGGCAATCGCACCCGGGTCGGCGCCCGCGAAGAGCTTGCGCCGCGCATCCCGATCGCGCCCGGCCAGGATGGGAGCGATTTCCGCATCTACGTCGGGTTCGAGCTGAGCCCTGCGGAACTGGAGTACAATCGGGCCAATCGGTGAGCCTGGCGCTGGGGCAGACGCCTGCGGCGGGGCTGCCAGTTGACAATGCCGGGCAAATCGATAGCCTTCTGCGTCAGCAGCCTATGAACCCTTGCGGGAGAGATCCGCGCCGCAAAGCGCGGACGCCGAAGGAGCAACCGCCCCGGAATCTCTCAGGCTCAAGGACCGCAGGGACGAGGCGCCTCTGGAAAGTAGATCGCCGCCCGGGAGCGGGCGCGGTCTCGCCGAAGGAGTAAGCCGCCCGCCCGGTTAGAGGCGGACGTCCCGGATCCGAACGGCTTCCGGGGAGCGCGGTGAAACTCTCAGGTCCTTCGACAGAGGGGGTCGGCCGTCGGCAACGGCGGCGCGGGACCCTCGCGACTGTTGGAAGGATCGCCTCTTGGCCACGTCTCCGACCGCTTCGTCAGCCGGCACTGCCGCGGCGCCGAAGCGCACGCCGCTGTTCGAGCTGCACCGCGCCCGCGATGCCAGGCTGGTGCCCTTCGCCGGCTACGAAATGCCGCTGCAGTACCCCTCCGGCATCCTGGCCGAGCATCGTCATACGCGCAGTCGGGCGGGTCTGTTCGACGTCTCCCACATGGGCCAGATCGAGCTGCGCGGGCCAGACTGCGCGCGGGCGCTGGAGCGCCTTCTGCCGGCAGATATCGACGGCCTGGCGGTCGACCGGCAGCGCTACAGCTTCTTCACCAACGAGCGGGGCGGCATCCTCGACGATCTGATGATCGCGCGGACCGGCGAGGCCGCACTGCTGCTGATCGTCAACGCGGCCTGCAAGCACCAGGACGCGGAGCTGCTGCGCGCCGGGCTGTCGGGCTCTGTCGAGGTCGTCCCGCGCGAGGATCTCGCCCTCCTGGCGCTGCAGGGCCCGGAGGCTGCCGCGGTTCTCGCGCGCCTGGCGCCGGCTGTGGCCGACATGGCCTTCATGGAGTCGCGCGAGCTGTCGCTGGACTCCCTGGCCTGCCGGATCAGTCGGTCCGGCTACACGGGGGAGGACGGCTACGAGATCTCGGTGCCGGCCGATCACGCCATGGCGCTGGCCGAACGCCTGCTCGCCGAGCCGGAGGTTGCCCCGGTCGGTTTGGGCGCGCGGGATTCCCTGCGCCTGGAGGCCGGGCTCTGCCTCTACGGTCACGACCTCGACCGCGATACCACGCCCGTCGAGGCCGAGCTCGTCTGGGCGATCCAGAAGCGCCGCCGCGAGGCGGGCGATTTTCCCGGAGGCGACGTGATCCGCCGGCAAATGGCCGAGGGGCCGCCGCGTCTGCGCGTTGGCTTGCGGCCCGAGGGCCGTGCGCCGGTGCGCGAGGGTGCCGTGCTTTCCACGGACGACGGCCGCGAGGTCGGTCGCGTGACCAGCGGCGGCTTCGGCCCCACGGTCGAAGCGCCGATCGCCATGGGCTACGTGGCGCGAGAGATCGCCGCGGTCGGGGGCGAACTCACAGCAAGCCGGCGCGGCCGAAGCGTCGCCTGCCGCGTCTGCCCGCTGCCGTTCGTCCCGCACAACTATCATCGCAAGACTTCGAGGGGGAGCGCCGTATGAGCGAACGAAGGTATACGCAGGACCACGAGTGGGTGGAGCTCGACGGCGAGATCGCCACCGTCGGCATCACCGACCACGCCCAGGAACAGCTCGGCGACATCGTCTTCGTCGAGCTGCCGGCGGTCGGCAAGCAGGTTACCAAGAGCGGCGAAGCCGCAGTGGTGGAGTCCGTCAAGGCCGCCAGCGAGGTCTACGCACCGCTGACCGGCGAGATCACCGAAATCAACGAGGCCCTGACGGATGAGCCGGCGACGGTCAACAGCGACCCGCTGGGCGCCGGCTGGTTCTTCAAGATGAAGCTGTCCGACCGTGCCGAGTTCGACGGCCTGATGGACGAAGCGGCCTATGCCGACTTCGTGAAGTCGCAGGGTTAGGCGGACGCCTGCCGCGGCGCCGCCGCGACGCGCCGTGCAAAGCAACAGAGTGAGCCACATGCAAGGTACATCGTTGAAGGATCTGGAAGCGGGCGGAGGCTTTCCGCGCCGCCACATCGGACCCGACTCGCAGGACATCGAGGAGATGCTGCGGGCCCTGGAGCTCCAGTCGCTGCCGCAGCTGATCGAGCGGGCCGTGCCGGACCCCATCCGAAGCGACAGTCCGCTCGACCTCCCGCCGCCGCGCAACGAGCGCACGGCCCTGCGCTATCTGCGCCGGATGGCCGGTGAGAACCTGGTCCTGACCTCGATGATCGGCCAGGGCTATCACGACACCCATCTGCCGCCGGTCATCCAGCGCAACGTTCTGGAGAATCCCGGCTGGTATACCGCCTACACGCCCTACCAGGCGGAGGTCAGTCAGGGCCGGCTCGAGGTCCTGCTCAACTTCCAGCAGATGATCATCGACCTCACGGGGCTGGAGCTGGCCAACGCCTCGCTGCTCGACGAAGCGACCGCGGCGGCCGAAGCCATGGCCATGTCCCTGCGCCTCACCAAGGACGATGCGCGGCGCGTCTTCCTGGTCGACCGGGACTGCCATCCGCAGACCCTGGCCGTCATCGAAACGCGTGCGATGCCGCTCGGCATCGAGGTGTGCCGTGTCGACCCGAACGAGCTGCCGGCATTCGACGATGCCTTCGGCCTGCTCCTGCAGTATCCCGGCAGCTCGGGCGAGCTGAGCGATCCTTCCGCCGCGATCAGGCAGGCCAAGCAGGCCGGTGTCATGGTCACGGTGGCGGCCGATCCGCTGGCCCTGGTGCTGCTGACGCCGCCGGGCGAGATGGGTGCCGACATCGTTGTCGGTTCGGCCCAGCGTTTCGGTGTGCCGATGGGCTACGGCGGCCCGCATGCCGCCTTCTTCGCCACCCGTGACGCCTACAAGCGGGCCATGCCGGGTCGCATCATCGGCGTCTCCGTCGATGCCGATGGCCGGATGGCGCTGCGCATGGCCCTGCAGACCCGCGAGCAGCACATCCGGCGCGAGAAGGCGACCAGCAACATCTGCACCGCCCAGGTTCTGCTTGCCGTGATCGCGGCCCTCTACGCCATCTATCACGGGCCGGACGGCCTGCGGCGCATCGCGCTGCGGGTCCATCGCCTGACCGCGATTCTGGCCCGGGGTCTCGCGAAACTGGGGGTCGCCCCGACGCACGCCGCCTATTTCGACGGTTTGACGCTTGCCGTGAAGGGGCGCGCGAATGAGATCCTCGAGGCTGCGCGTGCGGCCGGCATCAATCTGCGTCCGGTCGATGCGGATCATGTCGGGCTGTCGCTCGACGAGACCACGACGGGCGCGGAGGTCGAGACCCTATGGCGGGTTTTCGCCGGCCGCGACGATCACGGTCTGTCGCTGTCGGATATCGACGAGGAGGTCATGGCCGAAGAGCTGGTGGCCGTCCCGCAGGCGCTGCGCCGTCGCTCGGCGATCCTGACCCATCCCGTTTTCTCCTCCTACCGCAGCGAGACCGAGATGCTGCGCTACCTGCGCCGGCTCGCCGCCAAGGACATCGCGCTCGATCGCTCGATGATTCCGCTCGGCTCCTGCACCATGAAGCTGAACGCGACCAGCGAAATGCTGCCGATCACCTGGCCCGCCTTCGCCGACCTGCATCCCTTCGCACCCCTCGATCAGGCCCGGGGCTATCAGCGGCTCTTCGAAGAGCTCGAAGGCATGCTGTGCGCTGCCACCGGATTCGACGCAGTCTCGCTGCAGCCCAATGCCGGCTCCCAGGGCGAGTACAGCGGCCTGCTGACCATCCGCGGCTACCACGAGAGCCGCGGGGAGGGGCAACGCGATATCTGCCTGATTCCGGCATCGGCCCACGGCACCAATCCCGCTTCGGCACAGATGGCCGGTTTTCGCGTCGTCGTGGTGCGCTGCGACGACGACGGCAACGTCGATGTCGCCGATCTCGAGGCAAAGCTTGGCGAGTACCGCCAGCGGGTGGCGGCGCTCATGATCACCTACCCCTCGACGCACGGGGTTTTCGAGGAGTCGATCGTCGAGATTTGCCGTCTTGTGCATGCGGCCGGCGGCCAGGTCTATATGGACGGTGCCAATCTCAACGCGCTGCTCGGCGTCGCACTGCCCGGGCGTTTCGGCCCCGACGTCATGCACATGAACCTGCACAAGACCTTCTGCATTCCGCACGGCGGGGGCGGGCCGGGCATGGGCCCGATCGGCGTGCGCGCCCACCTGGCGCCCTTCCTGCCGCGGCACCCGGTGGTCGCCATGGACGACGCCGGCGCAGCGGGACAGGCGCTCGGCACCGTTTCGGCGGCGCCCTGGGGCTCTGCCGGAATCCTGCCGATCTCCTGGATGTACATCGCGCTGATGGGCGCGGGCGGGCTGCGCCGGGCGACGGAGGTCGCGATCCTCAACGCCAACTACGTGGCCCGGCGACTTGAGCCGCACTATCCGGTGCTCTATCGCGGACGCAACGGTCTGGTCGCGCACGAATGCATCATCGACCTGAGGCCGATCAAGGCGGCCTGCGGCATCGCCGTCGAC
>CAZDBC010000116.1:0-8478 GCA_964503295.1 uncultured Kiloniellaceae bacterium
GCACCGGTCAACGTCGCCAAGTCGATCACCGCGCGCGGCTTGTACTTTTCCTGCGTGTACCAGAGAGCATCGGCGAGAACCAGACGGCCCTCGGCGTCGGTATTGAGAATCTCGATGGTCTGGCCCGACATCGATTTGACGATGTCGCCGGGCCGCGTTGCCTTGCCCGACGGCATGTTCTCGACCAGCCCACACACGCCCACGACGTTCACCTTGGCCTTGCGTCCGGCCAGGGCCTTCATCAGGCCGATCACGACGCCGGCACCGCCCATGTCCCATTTCATGTCGCCCATGCCGGGCCCGGGCTTCAGGGAAATGCCGCCGGTATCGAAGGTCACGCCCTTGCCGACCACCGCGACCGGTTGCTTGGCTGCGGACTTCGGCGCCCCCTGCCAGCGCATGACGACCAGCCGGGATTCCCGTTCGGAACCCTGCCCGACGGCGAGCAACGCGCCCATGCCGAGCTTGGCCATCTCCTTCTCGCCCAGAACTTCGACCTCGACGCCCAGCTTCGCGAGGTCCTTGGCCTGGGCGGCGAAACTCTCGGGATAGAGAACGTTGCCCGGCTCGGAGACCAGATCGCGTGTCAGGTAGACGCCCTCGGCTACCGATTCCAGGTCCTTGTACGACTTGCGCGCCGCTGCCGCATCGTCGAGCAGGAACGACAGTTTCTCCAGGGTCGGCTTCTGCTCGTCCTTCAGCTTGGTTCGATATTTGTCGAAACGATAGGCGCGCAACTGTGCACCGTAGGCGTATCGTGCGGCGCGCTCGGCTGGGGCCAGTCCTTTGACGCCAAGGTCCCCGACCAAAAAGGCGGCTTCCTTCTCGCCCGCGCGGTCGAGCCGGTGCATGGCGGACCCGCCCGCGCTCTCGAGGTCGAGCGGCTTAAGGTCGCCGGGCTTGCCCAGGCCGATCAGCAGGATACGACTGTTGGGCAGGTCGGGCGGGGCAGGAATATCGAGCAATTCGCCCCTCTTGCCCGTAAATCGACTGGACTTGATCGCCCGCCGGATCGCCCCTCCGGTCTGTTCGTCGAGGTCTCGGGTGACGGAGGGCAGCTTGCTCCCCTCGAGAACGGCAGCCACCAGCGCGCCCGACTTTGGCGGAGACAGCTTGTCGAAGACAATCTTCATTGAGAGACCTCGCGTTCCTTGGTTGGCGCCGCCCTGATCGGGATCCCTGTGCTCTGCCGATATCGGGAAGGCACGGACTGGCGCCCGGGCCGCGGGGCGCGGAGGGCACGGGCCGCAGGGCCTTTTCCGATATCTGCGCCGCCTGCCTCTGTCAATGGCATCGTCCGGGGCGTCGTCCGGCCATCGCGGCGGCGCCGCAGCGCCGGGAAATTGCTGGACGCCCCGACGCGCTTGCGGCTATCTCTTTGTTCGCAAATTGAAAGCTGTTGCCCGTCATGCGCGCCATCACACGCTATATCTTCGGACAACTGGTCACCGCCACGCTGTTCGTGACGGTCGCCCTGACATGCGCGGTCTGGTTGACCCAGTCGCTGCGCCTGCTCGACTACATCGTCAACCGCGGCCTGCCGGCCTCTGCCTTCCTGAGCTTCATCGCGCTGCTCCTGCCCTCCTTCTTCGGCATCGTGCTGCCGATCGCCACCTTTTGCGCAGTCCTTTTCGTCTACCACAAGCTGACTCTCGACAGCGAGCTGGTGGTTCTACGCGCGGCCGGTCTGTCGCAGCTCCAGCTCGCCAAGCCGGCCCTGCTGATCGCCGGAATCGTGACTTTGATCGGCTACAGCATCACGCTCTACTTTCTGCCGGCCTCCTACCGGGCCTTCAAGGACCTGCAGAACGAGATTCGCAACGACTATTCGAGCGTCCTGCTCCAGGAGGGCCTGTTCAACTCGGTGGCCGACGGCATCACGGTCTATGTGCGCGAGCGCTCGAGCCGCGGGGAGTTGCTGGGCATTCTGGTTCACGACAACCGCCAACCCAATCGGCCAGTCACCATGATGGCCGAAAGCGGCGCCCTGGTGACCTCGGAAGAGGGTCCGCGGGTGGTGATGCTGAACGGGAACCGGCAGGAGATCGACCGCAAGGACGGGCGCCTGTCGCTGCTCTATTTCGATCGCTATACGGTCGAATTGAGCGGCCTGAGCGAAGGTGGCGGGCCGCGCTGGCGCGACCCCAAGGAGCGCTTTCTGCCGGAGCTCCTGTCACCGGAAGGGGCGATCGACGAGCAAATGCACAGCCAGCTGATCGCAGAGGGACATCGCCGACTGGCGGACCCTCTGTTCACCTTGTCATTCGTCGTGATCGCCCTTGCGGCCCTGCTGTCCGGCGAGTTCAACCGGCGCGGCCAGACCCGTCGTCTCCTCTTCGCGGTGATCGCGGTGGCCGCCTTGGAGGCGGGCTCCTTCGCCGTGCATGACATCGCAAATCGCAGCGTCCAGGCAGTTCCGGCACTCTACGTGATGGCGTTGGGCGGCTTTGCAGGCGGGTTCATTCTCCTGATCCGCCACCCCCGGCGGCGACCGGCCCCCTTGCCCGATGGAAAGGAGATGGCGGCGGCATGAGCGTGCTCGCGGCACCGCTCCCGACCATCAAGCGGCTGCGGCTGTCGCCGACCCTGTCGGCATACATCGGGCGTCTTTTCTTTGTCTGGTTCGCGGCCATCTTTCTCGCGCTCAGCGGCATCACGCTTGTCGCCAGCCTGGTCGACCTGCTCGACCGCATCGCCAACAAGGACGTTGCGCTCGGCATGGCCGTCGAGATGGCCCTGCTCAAGTTGCCGTTTCTGGGTCAGGAGCTGCTGCCCTTCTCCCTCCTGTTCGCCGCAATGGGCACCTTCTGGAGGCTCAACCGAACTCACGAACTGGTGGTGACCCGGGCCGCCGGCATTTCCGTCTGGCAGTTTCTGCTCCCGATCCTCGCCGTCGGCCTGACCATCGGCGTAGTCGCCGTCGCCGCCTTCAACCCGCTCGCCGCCTCTCTCCTTGGCCGCTACGAGCGGCTCGAGGCGATTCACATCGAGAACAAGACCTCGTCGCTCGCCGTCGCCCAGAGCGGGCTGTGGCTGCGCCAGGCGGACCGCATCGGACAGTCCGTCATCCACGCCCGACGGGCGAGCGAAGATTCCATGCAACTCGTCGACGTCATCGTCTTCCGCTTCACCGACGAGGACCGCTTCGTCGAACGGATCGACGCGGACCGCGCCGAACTGCGCGAGGGACACTGGCTGCTGTCCCAGGCCTGGTTATCCCGGCCGGGAAAGCAGAGTCGCTTTGCCGAACGGATCGAGGTCGAGACCGGATTGACCCGCGAAAAGATCCTGGACAGCTTCGCTCCGCCCGAAACGGTCTCGTTCTGGAGCCTACCGTCCTTCATCACATTGCTTGAAGAGGCCGGCTTCTCCGCGCTCCAGCACAAGCTACAACTGCATCGGCTGCTCGCCGTGCCGCTCCTGTTCGCGGCGATGATCCTCCTTGCCGCGACGTTCTCGCTGCGGCCCCAGCGGCGCGGCCGGGTGGGTCTGCTTGTGCTCGGCGGCGTGATCACCGGCTTCCTGCTGTATTTCGTTTCCAACTTCGTGTTCGCTCTGGGCCTGTCGGCGAAGATCCCGGTCGTCCTCGCGGCTTGGACGCCGGCTGCAGTCAGCATGATGATCGGCGTCGCGACCTTGTTCCACCTGGAAGACGGCTAGCCATGCCCGGCGGGGGGAAAAGGCGGGCTCTGGCACGGGGGCGCGGCGCGGGAATTGCGCTGCTGGCTGCGGTTTGCCTGGCGGCGCCCCTGGCACGCCCGGCCTATGCCCAGTTGGTCGATGCGCCGTCGGCAGAGATTCCGGCGCTGATCAGCGCCGACGAGGTAACCTACGACGAGCAACTGGGCATCGTCACCGCCTACGGCAACGTCGAGATCTCGCACGACGAACGAATCCTCATCGCCGATGTCGTCTCCTACAATCTCAACACGGAGGTCGTGACCGCTTCGGGCGACATCACGCTGCTGGAGCCGGACGGCGAGGTCGCCTTCGCGAGCTACGCCGAACTGACAGGCGATCTGCGCGAGGGCTTCATCCGCGACATCAGGCTCCTTTTGACCGACGACAGCCGCCTGGCGGCCAACAGCGGCCAGCGCATCGGCGGCAACAAGAGCCGCCTGCGCAAGGCGGTCTATTCCCCCTGTCGGCTGTGCGCCGACGACCCGGATCGGGCGCCGCTGTGGCAGATCAAGGCGGCAGAGGTCGTGCACGACCAGGAAGCCAAGGTGATCCAGTACGAGCACGCCTTTCTCGAGTTCTTCGGCGTTCCGGTGGCCTATGCACCCTATTTCGAGCATCCGGATCCGACGGTTGAGCGGAAGAGCGGGTTTCTCGCGCCGACCTTCGGTTCCTCCGATATCCTCGGTCAGACCTTCCAACTGCCCTACTACTACACCATAGACCGCAACCAGGATTTCACCTTCGCGCCTGTCTTCACGACCGAGCAGAGCATTGTGCTGGCGGGCGAGTATCGCCAGCTCTTCGAGACCGGACGCTTCGACTTCAACGGCAGCGCGACGATTGCCGACCGCGTGAACAACGACGGCCGCGTGAAGGACGATCGTTTCCGCGGTCATATCGACGCGACCGGCGACTTCGATATCGACGACACTTGGCGCTGGGGTTTCAAGGCCAACCGCTCGACCGACGACACCTATCTGCGGGTCTACAACTTTTCCAACGAGCGCACCTTGACCAGCACGGCCTTCCTGGAGGGTCTGCGCGGGCGCAACTACATGGCGCTCCGGGGCTTCACCTACCAGGGCCTGCGCGAGACCGACCAGAACGACGAGGCGCCGATCATCCTGCCGATCGCGGACTACAACTTCGTCAGCCGGCCGGGACGTCTCGGCAACCAGTACTTCATCGATGCTAACGTTTTGAATCTGGTGCGGATCGACGGACGCGACACCCGCCGCATCGGACTGACGGCCGGCTGGAAGTTGCCCTACACCTCCGCGATCGGGGACGTCTACACGGTCACGGCCCAGGTCCGCGCCGACGGCTACTGGACCAACGATTTCGATCCCGATACCAACGATCCCTCCCCGGAAGACGGGACGGGCAGCGATTTCGATGGCCGGATCTTTCCGCAACTGGCAGTCGACTGGCGATATCCCTTCGTCAATGCGGATCCGGAATTTCAGCAGACGATCGAGCCGATCGCACAGGTCGTCCTCGCGCCAATTGCCGGAAATCCCGACGGCATTCCCAACGAAGACAGCCTGAGCGTCGAGTTCGATGACACCAACCTCTTCAGCCTCAATCGTTTTCCCGGGCGCGACCGGGTCGATACCGGAACACGATTCACCTATGGGCTGAAGTGGAGTGGCCTCAGCGAGCGCGGCGGCTTCACCAGCGCCTTCGTCGGCCAGAGCTACCGGGTAAAGTCGAACTCGGACTTTGCCGAGAATTCGGGCCTGAGGGACCAGCTGTCGGACATTGTCGGCCGCATCCGCGTCAACCCGCTGGAACATGTGGACATTCTTTACCGCTTCCGACTCGACAAGGACGACCTCGAGGCGCGCCGAAACGAACTCAATCTGTCGGTCGGACCGCCCGCGTTCAACCTGGACGCGAACTACTTCTTCATCGCCTCGGACGCCGACATCGACCAGAACGTTGCCCGGGAAGAGCTGTTCCTGCGCGCTTCAAGCCAGCTAACCGAACACTGGTCCACCTTTGCAGCCTATCTCAGGGACATCGAGGAGGACCGCAGCCTCTTCATGCGCTTTGGCGTCACCTACGATGACGAATGCTTCCGCATCGAGGCCGTAGCGCAGCGCAGCTTCTTTTCGGACCGCGAGATCGAGCCTGACGACAGCATCTTCTTCAACGTCGTCTTCAAGACGCTGGGTGAAGTCGGGACCTGAGCGACACCTCGACCGCTTGCCCGCGACGTTCTTGTCAAGACGACGCCAGCCCCTAGAATGAGGGCAATTCAGCAATTCCGAGCCAATGGCAGACTGTATGACGCCCATCCTGCGTAGGGTCGCGTTTCTTTTGGCGCTACTGCTGGCCAGTCTCGTGCCGGTCGGCCAGAGCCTCGAGGCGCAGGACACCCTGCGGCCGGCCGCCGTCGTCAACGACGAGGTGATCTCCCTGCTCGACCTCGCGATGCGCACGCGCCTGGCGCTGCTGTCGAGCGGCACGCCGGACACGCCGGAAGCCCGGCAGCGTATCGTTCCTCAGGTCCTGCGCACGCTGATCGACGAGCGCTTGCAGATGCAGGAGGCCGAACGTGCCGGCATTTCCGTGCCCGACGAGCAGATCGATCAGGCCATGGCCAACCTGGCGCGCCAGAACGGCATGAACGAGGAGCAGTTCGCCCGTTTCCTGACCAACCAGGGCATCCTGCCGAGCGCCCTGCGCGATCAGTTGCGCGCAAGCCTGACCTGGCGGACCCTGGCCGTCCGCCGCTTTCGCCCGCAGGTCACGATCACACCCGAAGAGATCGACGAGGTCGTCGAACGGGCGGCCAATGACACCAGCCTGCAGTACCGTGTCGGAGAGATCGTTCTGGCCGTCGATACCGCGGTCGAGGAAGACCGGGTGCGTCGGGAAGCAGAGCAACTGATCCAGCAACTGCGCAACGGCGCCAGCTTCTCGGGTCTCGCGCGTCAGTTTTCGCAGTCGGCCACGGCCCAGCTCGGTGGGGATCTGGGCTGGGTCCAGCCCGGCGAGCTGCCGTCCCGGCTCGCCGACACGGTCCGACAGATGCAGATAGGGGAGATCGCAGGACCGATCCGCACACCGATCGGCTTCCACATCCTGCGCCTTGCCGAGCGTCGTCAGGGCAGCGCCGGCGAAGGACGCGTCGCCCTGAGCCAGATCCTGCTTACTCTTCCGGCCAATGCCGGCGAACAGGAGGTTCGCGCGGTCAGGGAGCGCGCGCGCGTGGCGCGGGCGGAGATCGACGGCTGCGAAGACGTCGGGCCGGTGGCACAGCGTTTCGGGTCGCCCGGATCCGGCCCCCTCGGGCAGGTCGCCCTTGCGGATTTACCGCCCCAACTGCGCGCGACGGTGGCGGACCTGCCGATCGGCACGCCGAGCGAGGTGATCGAGGTCAGTGGCGGCCTTGCCGTCCTTGTGGTCTGCGAGCGCGAGGGGGGCGGGATCGACCGCGACCGGATCGAGCGCAGCCTGGTTGATCAGCGCATCAATCGCCTGGCCCAGCGTGAGCTCCAGGAGCTGCGTCGCAACGCCAACATCGACATCCGGATCTGAAGGACTGGACGGCGGCCGGCTGGACAAGCGTCACTGCCTGCGACAGGCTCGCGCCATGAGCAGCGTGCCCGCAAATCCTGCAGCCGATGTCGATGGCCGGCGGCCGCTCGCTGTGACGATGGGCGAGCCGGCCGGTATCGGCGGCGAGATCGCGATCCAGGCTTGGCTGCGCCGGGATGCCGAGCGGCTGCCGCCGTTCTTCCTGATCGACGATCCGGCACGACTTGCCGACGTCGCCCGAGAGCTCGGGGCCGATATCCGCATTGCCGAGATCGTCGAACCGCGTGCGGCGGAAGGCCGGTTTCATACCGCCCTGCCGGTGCTTCCCCTGACGCTGGCAAGGCCGGCCCGGCCCGGAGAGCTGGACCCGGCAAACGCGCCGGCCGTCGTTGCCGCCATCACGCGGGCGGTCGAACTGGTCGGTCAGGGCGGCGCGGCGGCAGTGGTGACCAACCCCATCCACAAGCGAGTCCTGTACGACGCCGGCTTCGCGCATCCCGGTCATACCGAGTTTCTGGCCGTCCTCGCCGCGCGCGTTTGGGGCTGCGCACCTCCGCGGCCGGTCATGATGCTCGCGAGCCCGCTTTTGCGCGTGGTTCCGGTGACCGTTCATCTGCCTCTGGTCGAAGCTGCCCGTTCGCTGCGTGCCGAGGATATCGAAGCTGTCGGCAGCATCGTGATCGAGGCCTTGCGCTGCGATTTCGCGGTCGACGAACCTCGGCTCGCCGTGGCCGGTCTGAACCCTCATGCCGGCGAAGAGGGGACGCTCGGCCGCGAGGACATCGAAATCGTGGCCCCGGCGGTCGCCCGGCTGCAGGCGGCCGGCGGGCCCCGAGGCGCTCGTGTCTTCGGGCCCCTGGCGGCCGACAGTCTCTTTCACGCCGCGGCGCGCGCGAGCTACGATGCAGCCCTTTGCATGTACCACGATCAGGCCCTGATACCCGTCAAGACGCTCGACTTCGATCGCGCCGTGAACGTTACGCTCGGACTTCCCTTTGTCCGGACATCGCCTGATCACGGCTGCGCGCTGGACATTGCGGGTCGCGGCCGTGCCCGACCCGACAGCCTTATTGCCGCGCTTCGGCTCGCCGCGCGCACGGCGGCCAACCGCGCCGCCGGCGCGGTCCAGCCGGCGTGACCGCCGACGATCGTCCACCGGCGGTTCCGGACCCCACCCTTCCGCCCTTGCGCGAGGTCATTGCCCGGCATGGCCTCTCCGCGCGCAAGGCGCTCGGCCTCGGGGACGAGGCG
>CAZDBC010000117.1:0-8466 GCA_964503295.1 uncultured Kiloniellaceae bacterium
CGGCTGATCGCCGGCCTCGGCCTGCTCGCCGCCGCGGCCGGCCTCGTGCCCGCCGCGCGCCGAAGCCGCGCCGCCGCCTGGCTCGCGCCCGGTCTCGCCGCGGCCGGGCTGCTGGTCGCCCTCTGGCTGCCGGCGGGCCTGACCGCCCTCCATCCCTGGATCTCGCAGTACAAGGGGCTGCCGATGGCGCTGCGCGTGCCCGACGCCGCCATCGTCGCGGAGCGCTCGAGCCCGCTCGGCCTGGTCAGCGTGGTCGAAAGCCCGGCCGTCCCCTTCCGCCACGCGCCCGGCCTGTCGCTCGCCAACACCATGGAGCCGCCGCCTCAGCTCGGCCTCTTCACCGACGCCGATTCGCTGTCCGCCATCACCCGCTTCGACGGCGACCTCGCGCCGCTCGGCTATCTCGACTTCACCACCGCCGCGCTGCCCTTCGCCCTGCTCGAGCGGCCCGAGGTGCTGGTGCTCGGCGCCGGCGGCGGCGCCCAGATCCTGCTCGCGCTCTACCACCGGGCCGCGCAAATCGACGCGGTCGAGCTCGACCCGCAGGTCATCGACCTGGTCGGCCACCGCTTCGCCGACTTCGCCGGCGACCTCTACCGCCGGCCCGGGGTGGCAGTGTACCTGGGCACCGCGCGCGGCTTCGTCGCGCGCGGCGCGCGCCGCTGGGACCTGATCCAGATGCCGCTGCTCCAGTCCTTCGGCGCCGCCGCCGCCGGCACCCAGTCGCTGCACGAGAGCTACAGCCACACCCGCGAGGCGCTCGGCGCCTACCTCGACCGCCTGAAGCCCGGCGGCCTGCTTGCGGTCACCCTCTGGCTCAAGCTGCCGCCGCGCGACAGCCTGAAGCTCTTCGCCACCGCGGTCGAGACGCTGAGGGATCGCGGCGTCGCCGCGCCGGGCGCGCGCCTCGCCCTGATCCGCGGCTGGCAGACCGCGACCCTCCTGGTCAAGCGGGGCGCCCCCTTCACCGGCGCCGAGCGCGCGGCGATCGAGGGCTTCGCCCGGGCGCGCGCCTTCGACCTCGCCCATCTGCCGGGCCTGACGGCGGCGCGGGCCAACCGCTACAACCGGCTCGAGCGGCCCTACCTCTTCGAGGGCACGCGCGCCCTGCTCGGGCCCGCGGCGCGCGATTTCCTCGCCGGCTACAAGTTCGACATCGCGCCGGCCAGCGACGACCGGCCCTACTTCCACGACTTCTTCAAGTGGCGCGTCCTGCCCGAGCTGCGCGATCTCGGGCCGCAGGGGGCGGCGGCCCTGCTCGACATGGGCTACCTGATTCTGGTCGCGACGCTGGGGCAGGCGGTGCTGCTGGCGCTGCTGCTGATCCTGGCGCCGCTGGCGCTGCGCCGCCGGCGCTTCGGCGCCGGCCTGCCCCGGGCGCCGACCTTCGCCTACTTCCTGGCCCTCGGCCTCGCCTTCCTGTTCGTCGAGATCGCCTTTATCCAGCGCTTCCTGCTGTTCCTCGGCCACCCGCTCTATGCCGTGGCCGTGGTGCTCGCCGGCTTCCTGGTCTTCGCCGGCGCGGGCAGCGCGCTCGCCCCGCGCCTCGAGGCGGTCTGCGCGCGGCACCGCGGCCCCTTGCGGCCGGGCCCGGTCGCGCTCGCCGCGCTCGGCATCGCCGTCCTCGCGCTGCTCTACCTCTTCGCCCTCCCGCCGCTGTTCGACGCGCTCATGGCTCTACCGGTGGCGGCCCGCATCGCCGTCGCGCTCGCCCTGATCGCGCCGCTCGCCTGCCTCATGGGCATGCCTTTCCCGCTCGGCCTCGCCCGCGTCGCGCGCGCCGCCCCGGCGCTCGTGCCCTGGGCCTGGGGCATCAATGGCTGCGCCTCGGTGGTCGCGGCCATCCTCGCCACCCTGCTCGCGGTCCACATCGGCTTCTCCGGCGTCGTGCTGCTCGCCGTCGCGCTCTATCTCGCCGCCCCGCTTGCCCTGCGCGCCGTGCAACCCGGCCCCGACCAGGACGGGCTGGCCGGAGGGCGCGTTCCGGGCTAAGGCTGTCGGCCGACGAACGATACGCCCGGCCGCTGCCGGGCGGGGAGGAACCGCGTCCCGTGTCGCCGCTGCCGTCCGACCGGCCCGTCTGGGTGCGCCGCTATCCGGAGATCCGGGCGCTCGCCGCGCTGCTGCTCATGACCGTCGCCGGGGTCGGCATGTACGCCACCATCGTGGCGCTCAAGCCGATCGGCGCGGAGTTCGGCGTCTCCCGTTCGCTCGCCTCGCTGCCCTATGCCGCGACCATGATCGGCCTGGGCTTCGGCGGCGTCGTCCAGGGCTGGCTCGCCGACCGGCTCGGCGCCGTCCGGGTCGCCCTGGCCGGCGCGCTGCTGCTGCCGCTCGGGTTCTGGCTGGCGGCCCAGGCCGGCGCGCTCTGGCAGCTCGTCGCGATCCAGGCCGGTCTGATCGGCTTTCTCGGCTACGCCTGCTTCTTCGCGCCGCTGGTCTCCGACATCACCCACTGGTTCCACCGCCGCCGCGGCATGGCGGTCGCCGTGGTGATCTCGGGCAGCTACGTCGCCGGCGCCGTCTGGCCGCCGATCGTGCAGCTCCTGATCGACGCCGGCGGCTGGCGCGGCGCCTATCAGTGGATCGCGCTGGTCTGCCTGGTGCTGCTGCTCCCGCTCAGCCTGGTGCTGCGCCCGCGCCCGCCGCGCGACGACGGCGCCGCCGCGCGCGCCGCCGGTGTCACCGACCCGGCCGAGGGCTCGCGCCCGCTCGGCCTGCCGCCCAATCTGGTCCAGGCCGTCATCTGTCTCGCCGGCATCGGCTGCTGCGTCGCCATGGCCATGCCCCAGGTTCACATCGTCGCCTACGCCACCGACCTCGGCCACGCCGCCCAGCGCGGCGCCGAGATGCTCGCCATCATGCTCGGCTGCGGCATCGTCTCGCGCCTCGCCTCGGGCTGGATCGCCGACCGGGTCGGCGGCCTCGCCACCCTGCTGCTCGGCTCGACGCTGCAGCTCGCCGCGCTGGTGCTGTTCATGCCGGCCTCCTCGCTGGCCGCGCTCTACGCGGTCTCGGCGCTGTTCGGCCTGTCGCAGGGCGGCATCGTGCCGTCCTACGCGCTGATCGTGCGCCTGCTGTTCCCGGCCAGCGCCGCGGGCTGGCGCATCGGCACCGCGCTGCTCGCCACCATCCTCGGCATGGCGCTCGGCGCCTGGATGGCCGGCGCGCTCTACGACCTCTCGGGCGACTACCGCCTGTCGTTCGTCAACGCGATCCTGTTCAACATCCTGAACTTCGGCCTCGCCGGCTTCCTGCTGCTGCGCTTCCGCCGCCTCGCCGCCGCCGCCGCGCCGGCCTGAGCGCGCGCGCGGCCCGGATCGCGCGACAGCGCCGGGCGGGCTAGTCTTGGTACCCGCCAGCGCCGCCGGAGAGGAGGACACGCGCATGATCGACGCCTACGACCCGTCCGCCGTCTGGGCGCCCTTCGGCGCCTTTTCCCAGGTGGTCGTCCAGGGCGATGGCCAGATCGTGCACCTCAAGGGACAGGTCGCGCTCGACCCGCAGGGCGAGGTGGTCGGCGCCGGCGACATGGCGGCGCAGGTGCGCCGCGCCCTCGAGAACGTCGAGGCCCTGCTGGCCGCCTTCGGCGGGCGCATGGCGGACGTCTATGCGCTGACCCACTACGTCACCGACATCCGGGCTTTCATGGGGGCCGGCGAGGTGCGCAAGGCCTTCTTCGCCGCGCCCTATCCGGTCACCACCACGGTCGAAGTCGCCGCGCTCTTCGACCCGCGTCTGCTGGTCGAGATCACCGCCAGCGCCGAGATCCCGCGCGACCGTTTCCGTCCGCCGCGCCCGCCCGGTCCGGGCACGCCTCCCTGATCCGCCCGGCGCCGCTCAACCGGGCGCCGGCGCGGCGCGCTCCGCCTTGCAACGCAGGGACTTGTCATCCGGGGCGCACATGCGAGGACTCCTGCGTCGATCGCGCGGGTTGCGCCGCCATGATCGGGGCCGGATCGTTGATATTTCGCTACCGGCAGCTGATCCTTGGGTCTTCCGCTGCGCGATGGCGAGGACGGCGCGCCGCGACGAAGACCGCCCCGGCGCCGGGTCGGGGTCGCGCCGTCCGTGCTAGGCTGCGGGGGAACGCCGGCGCCGGCCCGGCGTTGTCCCGGCGAGAGGGGGGCCGACAAGCGACAGCATGAAGTTCGCCGCACGCCTTCTGACCGCCGCGCTCGCGGCCCTGGCCTCGATAAGCGCGGCGGCCGCGGCCGAGCTTGCTATCTCCTGCGGCGCGGTCGGGCAGGAGCTGCGCCTGTGCCGCGAGGGCGTCGAGTCCTTCGAGCGCGCGAGCGGCCATTCGGTGCGCATCGTCTCGACCCCCAACCAGGCCGAGCAGCGCCTCGCGCTCTACCAGCAGCTCCTCGCCGCGCGCTCGTCCGACGTCGACGTTCTGCAGATCGACGTGGTCTGGCCGGGCATCCTCGGCCGCCACCTGCTCGACCTGTCGCAGCAGCTGCCCGAGGACGAGGTCGCTGCGCACTTCGCGGAGATCGTCGCCAACAATACGGTCGCCGGCCGGCTGGTCGCGCTGCCCTGGTTCCTCAACGTCGGCCTGCTCTACTACCGCAAGGACCTGCTCGAGGCGCACGGCCTGGCGGTGCCCGAGACCTGGGCCGAGCTGGAAGAGGCCGCGCGGACGATCCAGCGCGCCGAGCGCGCCGCCGGCCGCGAGATCTGGGGCTACGTCTTCCAGGGCCAGGCCTACGAGGGCCTGACCTGCAACGCGCTCGAATGGGTGGCGAGCCACGGCGGCGGGCGCATCGTCGCCGCGGACGGGCGCATCACGATCGACAACCCGCGCACGCGCGCAGCGCTCGCCACCGCGCGCGGCTGGCTGGGCGAGATCGTGCCGCGCGGCGTGCTCGGCTACGCCGAGGAGGAATCGCGCGGCGTGTTCCAGACCGGCCGGGCCGTCTTCATGCGCAACTGGACCTACGCCTGGGCGCTGGCCCAGGCGCCGGACAGCCGGATCCGCGGCAAGGTGGGCCTGGCGCGCCTGCCGCGCGGGGCCGGGCCGGAGGGACGCCACGCCGGCGTGCTCGGCGGCAGCCAGCTCGCCGTCTCGCGCTACTCGCGGGCGCCCGCGGCGGCGGTCGCGCTGGCCCGCCACCTGACCTCGAAGGCGGAGCAGAAGCGCCGCGCCGTCGCCGCCAGCTTCAACCCGACGCGGCCCGCGCTCTACGAGGACCCGGATGTGCTCGCGGCCAATCCCTTCTACGGGGATCTGCGCGCCGCCTTCGACGCCGCGCTGGCGCGCCCCTCGCGGGTCACCGGCCTGGCCTACAACCAGGTCTCGGCCGCCTTCTACAATGCGGTGCACGAGGCGCTCTCCGGCCGGACGTCGGTCGAGGCGGCGCTCGCGCGCCTGGCCGACCGGCTCGCACTGGTCAAGGGCGAGGCATGGCCGCGCTAGGCGGGACCGCGGTCGGCGAAACCGCGGTCGGGCGCGCGCGGCGCGAGCGCCTGCGCGCCGCCTGGGCGTTCCTGATCCCGAGCCTCGTCGTGCTCGCGGTGGTCGGGCTCTGGCCGCTCGCGCACACACTCTGGTTCAGCTTCACCGACGCGGTGCTGGGCGACAGCGCCGCGGCCGCCTTCGTCGGCCTGCGCAACTACCGCCTGCTGCTCGACGACCCGGCCTGGTGGACGGCGGTCTGGAACACCCTCGTCTTCGCCGCCGGCTCGGTCGCGCTGGAGACCCTGCTCGGCCTCGTCTTCGCGCTGGTGCTCAACGCCGGCCTCAAGGGAAGCACGCTGCTGCGCGCGGCGGTGCTGGTGCCCTGGGCGATTCCGCTGGTGGTCTCGGGCAAGATGTGGGCCTGGATGTACCACGATCTTTACGGCGTGGTGAACGCGCTGCTGGAGGGCCTCGGCCTGATCGCGCAGCCGATCGCCTGGCTCGCCGAGCCGGGTCTCGCGCTCGCCGCGGTCGTCTTCGTCGACGTCTGGAAGACCACGCCCTTCATGGCCATGCTGCTGCTCGCCGGCCTGCAGATGATCCCGCGCGAGCTCTACGAGGCTGCCGCCGTTCAGGGCGTCCCGGCGCCGCGCGTGTTCTTTCGCGTGACGCTGCCGCTCCTGATGCCGGTGCTGCTGGTCGCGGTGATCTTCCGCACGCTGGACGCCTTGCGCATCTTCGACCTGATCTACGTCATGACCTCGAACAGCCGCGCCACCGCCAGCGTCTCGGTCTTCGCGCGCCAGCAGCTGGTCGACTTCGCCCAGGTCGGCTACGGCTCGGCCGCCTCGGTGCTGATCTTCGTCATGATCGCGCTCTTCACCGCGGCCTACCTGACCGCCGGGCGGCGGCACCTGCAATGACCGCGCCCGCGAAAAGCGCGCGCCACTGGCGCCGGCGCCGCCTGGCCGCGCGCGGCGGGCTCTACCTGCTCGCCGGACTGATCCTGCTCTACTGTCTCTTTCCCTTCTACTGGGCCTTCGTCACCAGCCTGAAGACCGGCGAGGCGCTGTTCGGCACCGCGTTCTGGCCGGCCGACCCGGCCTGGTCCAACTACGTCGAGATCTTCATCGAGCAGCCCTTCGGCCGGAACATCCTCAACTCGGTCGTCGTTGCCGGCGCCACCGTCGGGCTTGCCCTGCTGCTCGGCCTGACCGCGGCCTACGCGCTCGGCCGGGTGCGCTTTCGCGGCCGCCGCCTGCTGCTCGTGCTGGTGCTCTCGGTCTCCATGTTCCCGCAGGTCGCCGTGCTCTCGGGCATGTTCGAGCTGGTGCGCATGCTGGGTCTCTACAATTCGCTGCCCGCGCTCGTTCTCAGCTACATGATCTTCACCCTGCCGTTCACCGTCTGGGTCATGACCGCCTTCATCCGCGACCTGCCGCGCGACCTGGAGGAGGCGGCCTTGCTCGACGGCCTTTCGCCCTGGACCATCCTGACGCGCGTCTTTCTGCCCATGATGGCGCCGGCCCTGGTCAGCACCGGGCTGCTCGCCTTCCTGGTCGCCTGGAACGAGTTCCTCTTCGCGCTCACCTTCCTGCTGACCAACGAACAGCGCACGGTGCCGGTCGCCATCGCCCTCATCTCCGGCAGCACCCGCTACGAGATCCCCTGGGGCCACATCATGGCCGCCAGCGTCACCGTGACCGCGCCGGTCATCCTGCTGGTGCTGGCCTTCCAGCGGCGCATCCTCGCCGGCCTGACCGCCGGCGCGGTGCGCGAGTGACCATGGCGCGCGTCGAACTGACTGGCGTCACGCGCCGCTTCGGCAGCGTGACCGCGCTCGATTCGCTCGACCTGACCGCCGAGGCCGGCAGGCTGACCGTGGTCGTCGGACCGTCGGGCTGCGGCAAGTCGACCCTGCTGCGCGCGGTCGCCGGGCTGGAAGGCGTCGATGCCGGGCGCATCGCCATCGGCGGGCGCGAGGTCACGGACCATCCGCCGGCCGAACGCGGCGTCGCCATGGTGTTCCAGTCCTTCGCCCTCTATCCGCACATGACCGCCTGGGACAACATGGCCTTCGGCGCGCGCCGGCCCGGCGAGTCGAAAGAGGAGATCGCGCGCCGGGTCGAGGAGGCGGCGCGCATGCTGCAGATCGAGCCGCTGCTGAAACGCCGCCCGGGCGCGCTCTCGGGCGGCCAGAAGCAGCGCGTGGCCATGGGCCGCGCGCTGGTGCGCAAGCCCGCGGTCTTCCTGTTCGACGAGCCGCTGTCCAGCCTCGATGCCGCGCTGCGCGTCGAGATGCGCTTCGAGGTCGCGCGCCTGCAGGAGGAGCTGTCCGCGACCATGCTCTACGTCACCCACGACCAGGTCGAGGCCATGACGCTCGCTCACCGGATCGTGGTCATGCGCGAGGGGCGGATCGAACAGGTCGGCGCGCCGCTCGAGCTCTACCGCGAGCCGGCCAACACCTTCGTCGCCGGCTTCATCGGCCAGCCGGGCATGAACCTGCTGCCGGCGCGCGTCGCCGCGCACGACGACGGAGCCTTGCGCATCGCGCTGGACGACGGCGGCACGCTGACCTTGCCGCCGCGCGCCGCGCGGCTCGCCGAGGGCGCGGCCGTCACCCTCGGCGTGCGCCCCGAGCATCTGGCGCCGGCGGAGAAAGGCGAGAAGGCGCTCGCCGGCGAGACTCTGCTGGTCGAGGAGCTGGGCGCCGAGACTCTGGTCTACCTGCAGCTGGGCGGCGGGCGCCGCCTGGTGCTGCGCCTGCCCGGCGAGCAGCGCCCGCGCCGCGGCGCGCGGCTGGCCGTGCGCCTCGACCCGGCGCACTGCCTGCTGTTCGGCGAGGACGGCAAGCGCCTCGACCCGGCGTCATGAATTCGGTGATGCGGGACGCCGTCTCCGCTAGGTTCGTCCGAAGTCGCTGGAGGGAACGCCCATGTGGCCACGGACCGACCTTGCTGATCTCCTCGGAATCGAGCATCCCATCATCCAGGCGCCCATGGCCGGCGCGGCCACGCCGGCCCTGGCTGCCGCGGTCAGCAACGCCGGCGGCCTGGGGTCGC